>JAYVSF010000528.1:0-4591 GCA_043775605.1 Myxococcales bacterium | reverse complement strand
CGCCGGGCGCCATTTCTGGCGCTACGCTGTGGGCATGGGTGTGCTGGTGCCATGCACGGACTGCCACGACGCACCGGTGACGGACTGCCGGCGCTGCGACGGCGCGCTGTGCGAGCGCCATCGGCCGGTCGTGGGCCGCCGCTGCCGGCGCTGCGAGCACGACTACGCCGCGCGCTCGTCGACCCGCAACCGGCTCAAGGTCATGGTCGCGATCCCGGCCGCGACCATCGCCGCCGCGCTCGGCCTCGGCCTGCTCCTGCCGATCAGCGGGCCCGGCCTGGTCGGATCGATCGTGGTCGCCGCCGGCACCGCGCTCGCGGCCAGCAGCATCGGCAGCGCCATCGTCATCGGCATCGAGCGCACCGCGCGCGCCCAGTTCCTGCGCGAGCACGGCCGGGACCTGCCCGAGGCCCGCGTGGTCCGCCACCTACTGCCGCGCTGACCTGCCCGCAGCGGGCGATGGTCGCGCTGGCCCGGCCGACCTACTCCTTGATGCCGTGCTTCTGCTTGATCTGGTCCATCACGCGCCCGTACTCGATCTCCCAGGCGTCGGTGCCCTCCTGGAGGTTCTTCATCCGCTGGCGCACCTCGCCGTCGAGCTCGTCGTCGACCTTCATGTGCCTGGTGACGATCTCTTTGATCTTCTTGCGCAGCTGGACGTCCTCGCCGAAGACCTCCTCGATGTTGCGCGACTGCATGAAGGTCTCGAGCAGCTGCGTCGTGATCCAGGCGACCGCCTCCTCGTCGAGGCCGAAGTCCTTCTGCTCGGCGAGCTGGCGCTTGGTGCGGGCCAGGTGCGAGTGCGGCAGCCCGCGGATCTCCAGGATGTCCTTGGCGCGATCGGTCAGCTCGCGGTCGACCCGGATGTACTCCTTGAGCACGGCGGCGACGTCGAGCTGGGCCTCCTTCGCGTTCGACACCTCGAGGTCGCCGTCACTCGTGAGCCTGGAGATCACCTCGGCGGCGATGGTGTCGATCTTGCCGGAATAGAGACGCATAAGTCCGGGCACTTTACGAGGCGGGATCGACTTTCGCAAGGACGAGGTCGGGCCTAATCTTCAGTCGTGTCGACGGTCGATTCGTCCGCGCCGCGGTCGCGCAAGCTGGTGGTCGCCGGCCTCCTCGTTGACCCCCACGACCTCGTGCTCCTGACCCGGCGGCGCCTCGATCAGCCGATGGGCGGCTTCTGGGAGTTCCCCGGCGGCAAGCTCGAGCCCGGCGAGGCGCCGGTCGCGGCGCTGGTGCGCGAGCTGCGCGAAGAGCTCGGGGTCGCGGTCGAGGTCGGCGCGATCTGGGACGTGTTGCACCACGCGTATCCGGCGTTCGATCTGCTGATGGTGGTCTATCGCTGCCGGCTGGGCCCGGGCGAGGTGGCGCGCGCGGTCGAGGTCGCCGACCTGGCGTGGTGCACGACAGTCGAGCTGGCCGGGTACGACGTGCTGCCGGCCGACGCGCCGCTGGTCGACCGCCTCGTCGACGAGGGACCGCCGCCCTGGACCGCGCCCGCCCGGGTTTGACCCGCGTTCGGCCCGGCACTTACACTCGGCGCCAGAGGTCGCATGGAACCCCGCGCCAAGGTCACCAAGGAAGTCCTGTGCGAGGAATCGCGCTTCATCCTCGCCAACGCCCTGGCCGAGGCCCGCTACGGCCGGCTGCACGGCATCGAGGACCTGCGGCTGGTGTGCGAGGACGCGGTCTCGATCCCGTTCGTCGAGTACGTGTCGTTCCTCGAGCAGGCCGGCTACCTCCGCTACGATCACGAGCGCCTGCTGGTCACGCCCGACGGTGAGGACGTGGTCAACGGCGTGCGCCTGACCGAGCTGACCGAGCGGGCGGTGGTCCACTTCAAGCGGCTCAAGCAGACCCGGACCCAGGCAGGCCTGTCCGGCCCGATGGCGGCCGTCACCTCGAACCCCGGGATCGTGATGCCGCCGCCTGCGGTCCACGCGTCGCCGGTGCCCGCGATCCTGCCGCCGCCACCCGCGCCGGTCGCGGTCGCGCCCGCACCGACGCCCACGCCGGCGCCGGTCGCGCCGCCCGCGCCGGCGCCGCCTCCACCCGCGAGTCCGCCGGTGAGTCGCGACCACGGCGGCCACGGCGCGGTCACCACCGTGCGTCGCGACCCGCGGGTCGGGGTGCTCACCGACGGCCTCGATCAGCGCTACGAGCGCTCGACCTCGCTCGGCACCGGCGGCATCGGCACGGTCTACCGCGCCCGCCAGGTCGGGCTCGGCCGCGCGGTCGCGCTCAAGGAGATCCGCGAGCTGTTCGGCTTCTTCAGCGACGACCAGCGGGCCGAGATCGTGCGCCGCTTCGGCGAGGCGGTGCGGACCCAGGCCGCGCTGGTCCACCCGCACGTGATCGCGATCCACGACCTCCACCTCGAGCGCGAGTTCCCCTACGTCGTCACCGAGCTGGCGTCCGGCGGCTCGCTGCGCCGGCTGATCGCCGACGCCGAGGAGGTGCCGCTGGCCCTGGTGTTCCGCTACCTGCTGCAGACCCTGCACGCGCTGCGCGCCGCCCACAGGAAGGACGTATTCCACCGCGGGCTCAAGCCCGAGCAGCTCCTGCTCGACGGCAACGGCACGCTCAAGGTCGCGGACTTCGGCTTCGCCCGTATCGTCGAGCGCGATCAGGCGGTGATCCGCCAAGTCTACGTCGGCATGGGCAACGTCGCCTACCTGGCGCCGGAGCTGTACACCGACCCGACCGGCGCTGGCGCGCAGGCCGACATCTACGCCACCGGAATCATCTGCTACGAGCTGCTGACCCGGCGGCTACCGGGCCGGCGCTCGCCGATGCCGTCGGCGGTCAACCCGGCGGTGCCAGCCGGGTTCGACGACATCTTCGATCGCATGACCCGGGACGCGCGCGACGAGCGCTACCCCGACGTCGACGCGATCCTCGGCGATCTCGACCGGCTGCCGGGGCTGCCAGCCTTGCTCGGCAATCCCAGCCTGGCCCTGGCCACCGACGACCTCCTGGCCCAGGTGAAGTTTCGGCCGCGGCCCGACGAGCCGGCCGGGGACCTCGGCGAGACCGGCGACGGCGGTGGCGACGACGGTGACGGCAAGGGCCCGAGCTATCGCCCGTACTCGCTGCAGCAGCGCCACCACAAGAAGTAGCGATCGCGTCGACGGGTCAGTCGTCGACGGACGCGACCGCGTGGGTGACGCGGCCCCCGGGGAAGACCTGGATCAGGCGGCCGGTCGGCAGCTCGAGGCACGACAGCGGGCCGCCCTTGCCCGAACCGGTGTCGAGCCCGTGCAGGGGGCCACGTCGCCACGGCCAGGTCCGGCCGTGCTCGGGCGGCGGCAGCTCCTCGACCGGGGTGTGGCCGAACACCAGGCGCGGGCCGCCGTAGCCGGCGAAGAAGTCGGGCTCGCGTTGCCACAGCAGCGCCGCCGGCGACGACTGCTCCGGCAGGTTCCAGGTCGTGCCCTCGCCCTCGAGCCCGGCGTGGACGTAGGTGGCATGGGCGTCGCGGTGCCACAGCGGCAGGCCGCGCAGCCAGTCGATGACGGCGGGCGGCATCCACTCGGTGATCTCGAAGAACCGGTTCATGCCGTCGCGATCGATCTCGCCGAGGTTGGCGATCGGCGGGCGATCCTCGAACGACGCGAAGGTGGCCAGCACGCCGTTGCCGGGCGGCACCAGGAACGACGGATCCTTGCCGTCGACGACCCTGAGCAGCGCGTCCTCGTGGTTGCCGCGCAAGCAGACCACGGCGCCGGCGGTCTGCTCGGGCAGCCGGCGCAGGAGCTCGACGACCCCGCGGCTGTCGGGGCCGCGATCGAGGTAGTCGCCGAGGAAGACCATCGAGTCCTCGGGCCCGATGAACGGCAGCTCGGCCAGGACCGTCGCCAGCATCGCGCGCTCGCCGTGGATGTCACCGATGACGTAGGTGCGGGGGCCGGTCAAGGGCTCATCCTGTCATCGAGTCGGCGGCCGCGCACCCCCAGGCGGACCAGCGCGGCCAGCGCGCGGTCGAGATCGCCGCGCTGGTTGTAGAGGTGGGCCGAGAACCGGACCAGCGACCACGGCGCGACCCCGGCCCGGCCGGCGGCGATGACCGGCAGCTCGATGCCGTCGGCGAGCAGCGCCCGCTCGATCGCGAGGGCGTCGGCCCCGGTCGGCAGGTCGACCGCGAGCGCGACCATGGCGCCGCGCATCGCCGGCGGCGCGATCGGATCGGCGCCGAGCCGCGCGCTGACCTCGTCGGCGAAGGCGTGGCTGAGGGCCCGGCCCCGGGCGCGCACCGCCGGCCAGCCGCCACCGAGCGCGGCGACCTCGGCGATCGCCGCCGGCACCGCCAGGAACGTCGACGGATCGTGGGTGCCGGTCCAGTCGTGCTCGAGCCGGAACCGCGAGCTGCCGACGACCGGCAGGGTGGCGCCGTGGCTGGTGACCAGGGGGCGGAAGCCGTCGCGCCGCGCGGGCGCGACCCAGAGGAAGGCCGCACCCTTGGGCGCGCAGGTCCACTTGTGGAAGTTGCCGGTGTAGTAGGTCGCGCCCAGCCGGGCGACGTCGAGGTCGAGCTGACCGGGGACGTGGGCGCCGTCGATCAGCAGCTCGACGTCGGCGGGCAGGG
>JAYVSF010000527.1:0-8142 GCA_043775605.1 Myxococcales bacterium | reverse complement strand
GAGCGCCTCCGTCGGGGGCTGGCGGCCGCGACCGTGGCGGTGATCGCCGCGACCGGCGTCGCCGTGCTGATCGCGAAGCTGACCGGCGGGCTCGACACGCTGTCGCTCGGCCTGTCGCGCGGCGGCCACCTGGTCTACCTCGGCGTGCTCGGCATCGCGCTCGGCGCCGCGTCGACCGACGCCGGCCGCGCCGTCGGCCGGGTGCTGATCCTGTTCCTGGTCAGCGTCGTCTTCTATCACGCGTGGGCGTCGGCCCAGCCCGGCGCCTACAAGTACCTGCTCGCGCTGCTCGGCTTCACCATCGTCCTCGATTTCTACCTGGCCCGCTGGATCGAGGACTCCGACGATCCGCGGCGCCGCAAGCTGCTGCTCGTCGTCAGCCTGGTCTCCAACCTCGGCATCCTCGCTCTGTTCAAGTACGCCGACTTCTTCGGCCGCGGCGTCCTCCACCTGCCCATGGATCCGCTCAACCTGATCCTGCCGGCCGGCATCTCGTTCCACACCTTCCAGTCGCTGTCGTACACGATCGACGTGTACCGCAAGGAGATCCGCGCGACCCGCTCGGTGATCGAGCTCGCGACCTTCGTGCTGTTCTTCCCGCAGCTGGTCGCCGGTCCGATCGTGCGCGCGGTCGACCTGTTGCCGCAGCTCGGCGCGCTGCCGGCGTTCGATCATGAGCGCGCCGCCGACGGGCTCTACCGGATCCTGACCGGCCTGTTCAAGAAGATCGCGCTCGCCGACTTCCTCGGCGTCGCCCTCGCCGATCGCGTGTTCCGCCACCCCGAGCTGTACTCGTCGGTCGAGGTCGCGGCCGGCATCTACGCCTACGCCTTCCAGATCTACCTCGACTTCTCGGCCTACTCCGACATCGCGATCGGCTCGGCCCAGCTGCTCGGCTTCCGCTTGCCCGAGAACTTTCGCACGCCGTACAGATCGGGCAGCCTGCAGGAGTTCTGGCGGCGCTGGCACATGTCGCTGTCGACCTGGCTGCGCGACTACCTGTACATCCCGCTCGGCGGCAGCCGCGGCGGCGGCTGGCTCACCTATCGCAACCTGATCCTGACGATGCTGCTGGGCGGGCTGTGGCACGGGGCCAACTGGACGTTCATCGTCTGGGGTTTGCTGCACGGCGGCGGCCTGGCGGTGACCCGGCTGTACCAGCGGCTCGTCGACGCGCAGCCCGCGCTCGCCCGCCGGCTGCTGGCGTGGTCGGCGGCGCTCGCGATCGGCGGCGCGACCCTGCACGTGCTGGTCGCCGACGCGTTCACCTCGCCGTGGGTCGACCTGGTGCTGGCCTGGGCCTACCTGGTGCCGCTGTGGGCCGCGGTCACCGCGTGGCTGGCGAGCGGGGAGCCGCCGGCGATCCTCGGGCGGCCGCAGGCGCGTCCGGCGCTGCTGTTGCGACTCCTGGCCGGGCTCGCGGTGGTCGGCCTGCTGGTCAGCCTGCACCAGGGGGCGAGCGCCTGGTGGATGCCGCTGGCGCTGACCGTCGGCCTCGCGACCTGGGCCGCCGACATCGTCAGCGTCGGGCCCAGCCGCGCCGATCTTCGACGGTGGGCGTGGTGGGCGGGGCGCCGCGCGCTGGCGGTGGTGATGGTCTTCCACTACGTGTGCCTGGCCTGGGTCTTCTTCCGGGCCAAAGATTTCGGCAACGCGCTGGCCGTGCTCGAGCGGCTCGGCGCCGGCGAGTGGGACGCGCCCAACCTGATCCCGGCGATCCGGCTGGCGCTGGTGGTCGCGCTGATCGCGCACTTCTTCGCGCCTGGCACGTTCCGCTGGCTGCGCGATCGCTTCGTCGCCGCACCGGCGCCGGCCCAGGGACTGATCCTCGCCGCCTGCGCCCTGGTGCTGCGCGAGCTGTCGAACCCGACCGTGGTCCCGTTCATCTACTTCCAGTTCTGAGTGGGAACAATTCCGGCGCGGGGCGCGTACGATCGAGGCATGAAGTCGTGGCCTACGCTCGCGCTGGTGTCGCTCGGCGTCTCGCTGGTGGCGTGCCACAAGGACCCAGCCAAGCCACCGTCGCCGCCACCCACGCCGCCGCCGAGCCCGGCGATCATCGACGCTGCGGTCGCGCCGCCACTGACGGCCGTGGCGCCGACCGCGGTCGTGGTCGCGATGCCGGGACCGGACGACATCAAGGCGGCGCGGGCCCTGACCTGTACGGCGCGCAAGGCCGGCTCGGGGTGCACCGACGCCGCCGGCGCCGAGGTGATCCCGTTCGTCCACGAGGAGCCGATCGAGTTCAAGGCGTCGGGCCTGGCGCTGGTCAAGCCCGAGGGCGCCGGCTGGTCGTTCGTCGATGCCAGGAACCAGGTCGTGCTCGAGCCGTTCTACTTCGACAACGGCCCCGACGAGCTGCACGACGGCCTGGCCCGCGTGGTCAAGGACGGCAAGGTCGGCTTCGTCGACGAGCAGTGGCGGCTGGTCATCTCGCCGCGGTTCGACGCCGCCTTCGGCTTCGACGGCGGCGTGGCCCGGGTCTGCACCGGCTGCGATCCGCGGATCTGGTCGGAGGAGGCGCCGCCCGAGGCCTACACCCGGCGCGGCCGCGAGTTCTGGATCGATCGCACCGGCAAGGACGCGCCGAAGCCGCCGTCGGCGACGTCGTCGGTGCCGGCGGCGCCCTGAGCCCGCGCGACAGTGCCGCGGGTCAGGATGCGAAGCGGGCGGTGACGTGGCGGAGGAAGGCCACGTGGTGGGCGAGGGCGAGCGGCACCAGCTCGCGAGCCTGACGCGCGGCGGTGGCGTCGTCGACGATCACCCGCCGGCGGCCGAGTCGATGGGCCAGCGCGCCCCACGGCGAGCGGGTGGTGTCGGCGGCGTGGACCGCGGCCAGCCGGGCCAGCCCCTCGACCAGCACGGCCAGGGTGGTCGCGGTGACCGCCGCCGCCGGTGGGGCCAGGGCCAGCTCGACCAGGTGGTCGTCGACCCAGCGCTCGTAGGGATCGCCGAACGGATGCCACACGCCCTGGGTCCGGGCCGGCACCGCGACGTCGCCGAGCAGGTGGCAGGCGCGCCCGACCAGTCCCGCGGCGCGCTCGGGCTCGCGTCGCCAGCACGCCAGCGCCAGGCCGGTGAGCCGTTCGAGCCGGGTCAGCGCCGACGGCGCCCCGAGCTCACCCGTGCGCCGCCCGGGCCGGTAGGTGTGCGACAGCCCGGGCGACTGCACCCGCCAGCCGAGGAGCGGCAGCCGCAGCAGATCCTCGTCGACGCAGCCGGCCAGCAGCGCTGTCCGCCGACCGGACAGCCCGGCGTGGCCGACCGTCGCCAGCGCGGTCTCGATCAGGTAGGTGTGGGTCCGGGGCAGCACGCGTGGGTCGATGGCAACCGCGTGATCGCGGTCAGAGGCGCAAGAGCTTGCGGATCGGCGAGGCCAGGTCGAGGGTGTGGACCGCGTCGACGGCGCCGGTCGGGCACTTCGCGGGGCAGAAGCCGCCGTAGCAGGTGGCGTCGGCGCTGCGGCAGCCGCCGTACCAGGACCGGTTCAGCATGTTGGCGTTCTGGTGCAGGCCGGTCTCGGGATCGCCGTCGCGGTGCTGCCAGAAGTCGTGGTCGGGCGCGGCCGGCAACGAGGTCAGTTTGCCGTCGGTGGTCCCGACCACGATGAACTGGCCATCGGCAGTGAACTCGAGCGTCTCGCCGCGTACGGTGTTGCTCATCGCCGCGTTGTAGCTCCAGTGCTGCAGGTTGGCGCCGCCGGCCGGGAAGCGGGCCGCGCCCATCACGCCGAGCGCGACCGCGCCCTGCGAGTTGAAGTCGTGATAGAGCGGCCACGGCGTGAAGCCGACCAGGCTGCCGAACGCGACCGCGCTGCCGTCGGGCCGCCAGGCCACCGCGTACGGGAACGACACGGGCCGGGTCGGCAGGCTGTCGCGCGCGCCGAAGATCACCGGCGCCATCGGCCCGAGCGGGCCCGCCACCAGCTGGGCGACCCGCAGCACGTAGACCTCGTCGCACGGCACCTGGACGTCCTGGGTGAACATGCCGAACGCGGTGGTCCAGACCTGATCGAGGCACAGCGTGCGCCGGCGGGCGGCGACCGCGAGGTACTGCTGATCCGGCGACAGCGCCATCGCGCCGAGGCCGCGGCCGTTGCCGAAGGTGGTGACGTGGGTGACGACCGGCGCCGGGCCCGCGCAGTCGAGCAGCGCCGGCACGTCGACCATCGCGATCGCATCGCCGGGCGTCGCGATCGGGCCGCGCAGCGAGATGAAGGCCTTGCTGCCGTCGGCCTTGACCACGATATCCCACGGCCCCTCGATCCGCGCCGGATCGCGGCCGACGTCGATCGTGCGGCACGGCGTGAAGGCCTCGAGGTTGTCGGTGCCGAGGTCGAAGACCTTGAGCTGATCGCTGGCGGCGTCGGCGACCAGCAGCCAGGCCTTGCCGAGCGATTGCACGAACGCGATGCCGCGCGGCTCGCCACCGACGGCGTAGCGCGTGGTCAACGGATCGGCCGGGGTCAGATCCATCTCGACCGCGCCCGGGACGGGGCCGTCGGCCCAGCGGAAGCCGACGATCTGGCCGGCGCCGTTGGTGACGAAGATCCGGTTGTGGCTGGCGGCCGCGGCGTCGGCGACGCCGGCGCCGGCCGGGTAGGGCGAGCCGCCGCTGGTGATCGCGCCCATCGCATCGGTGCGGACGAAGCTCAGCCCGGCGTCGGTGATCGCGGCGAGGTTGTCGCTGCAGCCGCACAGGGTCTGGGCGACGCCGGTGGGCTCGCCGGTTTCGGGCACGACCACCGCGCCGGGCCGCACCACCTCGCACAGCGCCTTGCCGGCGGCGCCGGGCCGGACGTGGCGCGACACGATCTCGGTGCAGGCCTGGCACATGCCGGGCTTCTGCGCGGCCGGCGCGGTCCGGGTCGCGGTCTCGAGCGCGGTCAGCTTGGTCAGGTCCATGCGCGCGCACCACAGCGGCGCGTGGGCGCGATGGAACGTCGACGCCAGGAGCTGCTGCGGGCTGCCGAGGGCGAGCTGCTGCGGCGCCTGCGGATCGCCCCATGGCAGCCTGGGATCGGCGAGCGCGCTCGGCGGATTGCCGGCCGGCGCGACGTACTCGGCGTTGCGGCCCATGCCGAGGAAGCGGAGCGTGCCCGCCGGTTCGGAGCGGTGGACGGTGGCCCAGGCCACGCAGTTCAGGTTCAGGATCAGGGTGCAGACCCGCTCGTCGTAGTCGAACGCCGACCACGCGAGATCGGCGACCTCGGTGCTGGTCGGCTGGGCCTGCGCGAGGAGCCGGGCGACCCGCCGGGCCGCGTCGTAGTCGTGGAACGCGCGGGCGTCGATGTCCTTGGGCACCTTGGCCAGCACCGCGCCACCGATGGTGGTCGCGATCTTGTACTTGGTCGTCGCCCAGAACGGGTTGTCGATCGAGATCGACATCGCCCGCGCCGACAGCCGGGGCGCGTCGCACCCGGGGCCAGGCGCCGCCGGCGCCGGGCCGCTCGCGGCGCCGAACGTCGGCGCACCGAACGACCCCGGATCGGCGAGCCGATCGTAGACCGCGCGTACGCTGCCGGTCGCGCACGCGAACAGCGCGTCGCGCTGGGGCTGGAGATCCGCCGACGACGTGTGGGCGGCCGGGAACAGCGCCGACTTGTAGTGGAGGTGGAGGGCGTCGGCAGTCTGACCGAACAGGTCGGTCGCCCACGGATCGCCGAGCACGTCGTGGAGGTGCATGTCGCCGGCCGCCGGCACCGCGCTGCCGCCGGCGACATAGGCGATCGCGGCGTTGACCGGGTAGCAGGCGGCGTCGTTGGTGATCGACGGGACGACCGAGGTGGTCAGGCCCTTCTCGTACTGCGGTCCGTCCGAACCGTGGATGGTGCCCGAGAACAGCGCGATCAGCTCGCCGGCCATCAGCCGCCGGCCGGTGGCGGAGAACCCGTTCCAGCGCAGGGCGTCGACCCCGGGCGCGATCGATATCGTCGGCGGGAAGTCGGCGATCTCGGTCGAGCCCCAGCGCTGCCACATGTGGCCGCTCGACCACGAGTCCTGCAGGTAGTGCTGGGCGACCGCCTCGATCGCGAGCGACTCGAGCTCGCACTCGCGCCAGATCGGGTACCAGCGTCGGTCGAAGACGTCGGCGGTCGGCGCGTCAGGAAAGGTGGCCCACGCCGCCCTGCGCATGGCCTTGCACTGATCGGCGCGGGCCAGCGCGAGGTCGTGCATCCACCGGTACCAGCCGTTGCTCTGGGGCGGGAAGTGCGACGAGTTGAGCGCGCCCATGTGGGTCGTGAACTGGTGGCAGATCAGCGTCCCGCCCAGCGTCGGGCCCTCGGCCGCCAGCTCAGCGACCGGGCACTCCTCGTTGCCGCCGGCCCAGTCGGCGAGCGAGTACGAGAAGTCGGGGAGCTGGGCCAGCTCGTCGACCGCGAACCCGCGCCGCTCGAGCCGGGCGATCGCGTTGACGAAGTCGAGGGGCAGGGGGCGGAGCTGCGGCACCATCCGGTTGTTGCCGGCGTCGACCAGATTGCCCCCGGTCGGCACGGCCAGCACGGCGGTGTCGAGCACGGCGGCCGGGATGCCGGCCAGCAGGATCGCCTGCCGCAGGATGATGCGGTGCTCGTCGAGCCAGTGGACCGGATCGCGCCAGCGACCACGCGCCGCGAGCACCGCTTCACAGCCGCGGCCGGTACCGGCGCCGAGCTGGGCCACCGGCTTGGTCGGATCGGCGTACTCGTAGCAGATCGAGTCCCAGGCCCGGGCGTCGCGGGCGACGAGCGCGAGCGCGGCCAGCACGAGCATGCCGACGCGGCCACCGGCGGACGCGCGGTTCACGGCGCGCCTCCGAGCAGGGCGTCGACGCCGGGGCCGCAGCTCGGTTGGCTGTAGAACGCCTGGCGGAAGGCCGTGATCGGCGGGGTGCCGGCGGTGCGGAGCTGCTCGTAGCTCGCGACGCACGCATCGGCGCAACACGCCACCTCGAGCCAGGGCTCGGCGGTGGTGCAGCGGCGCGGCGAGGTCACGCAGGCGTCGAGCGTGTGGCCCATGATCGCCGGATCGAAGCAGCTCACGATCATCGCCGTGCAGTCCGAGAGCGCGGTGAGCGCGTCGGGGGGCCGAGGCACCAGGTAGTAGTCGCCCGCCTCGGCGAGGATCGGTCGGTTCTGGTCGTCGACCGGGTTGCCCGACAGGTCCTGGGCCGGCGGCGCGGGCGGAATCGACACCGGCGGCTGGGGGATGTACGCCGTGAGGTCGGCGTCGAGGCCGGCGTCGACCCCGCCAGATCCGTCGACGGCGCCGTCGAGCACCCCGGCGTCGATCGCGGCCGCGGCGTCGTGGGGCGCCCCGTGGCCGCCGCCGCACGCCGCCAGCAACCCGAGCATTCCGACCAGCGTTCGCGTGTGGGTCACGCCGCGATGGTACCGCGGCTGGGTCGGTCTCAGATCGACGCCGCGGCCGAGCGGCTGACCTTGCTGCCCCGACGGGTGCAGCGGGCCGCGCCGTCCCAGACCTCGACGCTGGTGGCCCAGGCGTGGCTCGAGCCGCGGCGGGCGAGGCCGACGTAGTAGGCGCGGCGGGCCACGAACAGGTCGAGCTGCTTGCCCTTGATCGCGCCCCCGACGTCGGCGGCGACCACGCAGCCATCGTGGATGAAGCCGCCCGCGGGCGGCCGCCCGGGCATGCGCAGGCCGTCGAGCTCGGGCACGTACAGGAGGCTGCCCATCTTGATCAGCTCGGGGTCGACCGCGACCATCCGGAACGGGGAAAGCGGGAGTCCGGAGGAGCCGGTGCCCCACTTGATGCCGGCCGGCAGGAAGTGGAAGCACATGCCGCCACAGCTGCAGGCGCCGGCGACATTGATGAGGCGACCGTCGCGCAGCCGGCCGGTGCCCTGCATCTTGATCTGGGCGGCGAAGGTCGCGCTGACCTCGATCAGCGGCTGGCAGTCGCGGCCCAGGAGCAGGGCGCGATCGGGCGCGCTGCCCGCGGCGAGGTTCAGGTCGTCGCCGGTCGCGACCGGGACGTTGTCGTTGGCGGCGCCGCCAGGCGGCACGGCGGCGAGGTCGGACGGCGCGGGGACTGCGGTGTCGCCGGTCGGCTGCGGCGCTGCCGGCGCGGGCGGGGGCGCGACGGCCTCGCGCGCTGCACCGGTTCCGGCGGCCACCGCGGCCGGTTCGGTCGGCGGCTCGGT
>JAYVSF010000526.1:0-5538 GCA_043775605.1 Myxococcales bacterium | reverse complement strand
CTCGCCAAGGCTCGCTCAGTCGGCGCCGGGGGCGGGCGGCAACAGGCTGCAGCGCGGCTCGCCCGCCACCACCTCGCACTCGAGGGTGTAGGTCGCCAGGATCGAGTCGCAGTCGAGGTCGCCGATGACCTGGACCGTCGCGCGCTGGCCGTCGGCGCTGCGGTACGCGTACGAGTAGTACGACGGCTCGTCGATCGAGAAGTCGAGCGCGCTCCAGACCTTGTCGCCGCTCCAGAGCGACGGATCGGGCGCGCACTTGTGGTCGGGCCCTTCGCAGCACGAGCCGGCGGCCGGGGTCGGGCCGGTGTCGCCGATCGGGAAGCTGGCGTTCTCGTAGAAGCCCGTGCGCAGCGTCTTCTCGAGCACCTTGAGCTGGAGCTCGGCCTCGCTGCGCTTCGACTTCTTCATGTACGAGTCGAAGTCGCTGGCCGAGTCGCGGCTGCGACGGGCGGCGCAGCGGTCGAGCGCGTCGGCCGACTTCGCGCCGGCGGCGCAGCTGCGCAGCTCGCCCGACCAGCTCTCGCGCTGGCAGCGCAGCAGCGAGATCCTGGCCTCGCTCTCCCCCAGATTGCGCAGCCGGGTGGCGTTGGCGACCGCCTGCTCGCACGACGCCGACGACGAACTGCCGCAGCCCGCGGCCACCATCATCGTCGCCCCGGTCAGCGCCAGCGCCGCGGCGCGTGTGGTCATCGTCGCGAACATCGTCGTGGTCATCGTTGCTCCTGCAGGTGACGGTGGAGCAGCCGGGCCACCACCGACGGCGCCTCGAGCTGGGGGACGTGGCCGATGCCGGGCAGCAGCTCCAGCCGGGCCCGGGGCAGGCGCCCGACCACCTTGCGCGCGGTGTCGGGGTGGATGATGCGGTCCTTGGCGCCGTGGATGATCAGGGTCGAGTGCGCGATGGCCTCGAGGTCGCGCGGCAGACCGACCTCGGGCGCGGCGTGGGCCCAGCCCCGGAACAGCTCCTCGAGCACCGGCCGGGCCGCGGCGCGCCGGGCGGCGACGTAGCGCTTGACCGCGCGCGGCACCCGCGGTGGCTTCTCGACCACCATCCTGATGAACGCGTCGGGATCGTCGCCGCCGGGGATCAAGAGATTCTCGCCGCGGGCCAGCGCGCGGGTCAGCTCGCTCTCGGCCAGCTCGGGCGCCACCGACGCGACCAGGGTCAGCGACGCGATCCGCGCCGCGTGGTGGCGCGCGACCCAGAGCGCGATGCCGCCGCCCATCGAGTTGCCGACCAGGTGGACCCGATCATGGCCGAGGACGTCGAGGGCGGCGACCACCGCCTTGCCCATCGCAGCCGGCGACGCCCGGTCGCGGCCGACCACGGTCGACGCGCCGTGACCCGGCAAATCGAGCAGCACCAGCGGACAGCCGCGCAGCTGCGGCGCCATGAGCAGCCAGGTCTCCTTGTCGCCGCCGAAGCCGTGGATGAGCACGACCGGGACGCCTGGCCGCCTGCGCTCGAGCACCGCCAGTTCGAGATCACCGACGGTGATCCGGCGCGGGCGCAGGCCGGCGGCCAGGGTCAGGCCGGCCTCGAGCGCGCGCATCTGGTAGCGGCCGACCACCAGCTCGGCGCGCTGGCGCCAGGTCGCGGTCATGGCAGATCCTCGGGCAGGGTCGGCGGGGTCGGCGTCGACGGCGGCGGCGACAGCGCCCGCACGAACGCGAGCAGGGCCGTGCGCTCGTCGGCGGTCAGGGTGATCGGCGGCAGCGCCGGATCGATGATGCTGGGATCGGCGCCCTGGCCGGTGCCGCCCTCGAGGTGCCAGTCGATCGCGTCGTCGAGCGTCGCGGCGCTGCCGTCGTGGAAGAAGCGGGCGTGCAGCGCCGAGCCGCGCAGGGTCGGGGTCTTGAACGCGCCCTGGGCCGCGCTGTCGACCACGCCGCGGCCGTCGTCGGGCGAGGCGATGAGCCCGAGCCGGTGGTAGGCGAGGTCGGTGTAGAGCGGCGGGGTGTGGCAGGTCGCGCACTGGGCCTTGCCCTTGAACAGCTCGTAGCCGGCGATCGCCTCCGGGCTCACCGAGCCGGCGACCCCGCGCTCCTGGCGATCCCACGGCGACTCGGCGCCGAAGCGGGTCAGCGCGTACGCGGTCAGGGCCAGCCCGGCGGTGCGGCCCGGCCGCAGCTCGCTGCCGGCCCGACGGAGGTGGGCGAGGTAGGTCGGGCTCTCGATCAGCCGGCGGGCGGTGTCGTCGAACGACGCCCCGAGCTGACCGGTGGCGTGGCCCATGACGAACTTCACCCGATCGCCGCCGCGGCCGTCCCAGCCCAGCTCGGTGTGCCAGCCGAGGTCGTAGAGGCTCGGGGTGTGGCGGACGTTGAGCTTGCCGAGCGCGTTCTTGGCCCGCGGGTCGACGCCGGAGTAGCCGTGGGCCGGATCGTGGCAGGCCGCGCAGCGGGTGATGCCGTCGGCGCCCAGCCGGCGCTCGAAGAACAGCAGCTCGCCGAGCGCGACGTCATCGGGAGTCGGCGCGGGCGAGGTCTCGGTCGGCGGCGGCAGCGGCGGCCGACCGGGCGGCGGCACCGGCACCGGCGGCGCCGGCGGCAGCACCACCTCGCCGTTCTTGCCGAGGGCGACGGGACCGCTCGCCTTGCCCGCGCCGCCGTCGTTCGTGGTCGTCGGCGCTGGCTTGCCGCCGCCGGCCTTGCCGCCGCTCTTCTTCGCGCAGCCCGCGGCCAGCGCGAGCAACGCCACCGCGATCGCGCTCGCCACTCTCGACCGGGTGGGAGTCATGAACCGGACCGGGCCGCGCGATAGGCGGTGGGCTCGACCGCGGCGATCACCCGCTGGGCGTTGCCGCCGAGGATCTTACGCAGGACGTCGTCGGCGACCCCGCGCCGGGCCAGGGCCGCGGTCAGGTTGGGCAGGGCAGCGACGTCCTCGAGACCCTCAGGCGGGATCACGAAGCCGTCGAAGTCGGAGCCCAGCGCGGGCACGTCGGCGCCGGCGACGTCGACGATATGCAGCAGGTGATCGATCACCGCGTCGATGCCGGCGCCGCCGAGGAAGCGGCGGGCGAAGATCACGCCGACGCAGCCGCCGCGATCGGCGACTGCGCGCAGCTGCTCGTCGTCGATGTTGCGCCAGTGATCGTGGACCCCGAGCACGCCGGTGTGGGTCACCATCGGCGGGGTCGTGGACACCGCCAGCGCATCGAAGAAGCCCTTGCGGTTGATGTGGGCGAGGTCGACGATCACGCCGCAGCGGTTCATCTCGCGCACCACCTCGTGGCCGAGCCCGGTCAGGCCGCGCCCCGGATCGGCGCCCTTGCCCTTGGCCGGCGAGCCGAGCGCGTTGGCCGAGAAGTGGAGCAGCCCGATGGCCCGGACGCCGCGGCGCGCGAAATGCTCGACGTTGGCCGGGTCGCTCTCGAGCGCCTGGCCGCCCTCGATGCCGGCCATCGCCGCCAGCTGGCCGTGGGCCTGGGCCGCGAGGACCTCGTCGGCCGCCAGCGCCCACGTGATCTGCTCGGGGTGCTTCGCGATCGCGTCGTCGAGGGCGTCGAGCTGGGCGTCGACCGAGGCCCGGCAACCGCGCTCGGGGTAGGGCACGGTCCACATGCCGAAGACCTGGGCCGCGACCCCGCCCTCGCGCAGCCGCGGCAGGTCGACGTGGCCGACGTAGTTGATGGCCCGGGGCAGGGTGCGCTCGTGGCGCGCGGCGAGGTCGTAGCCCAGCCGCTCCATCAGCTTGGTGGTGTCGGCGTGGAGGTCGGTGACGGTGGCGGTCGCGTGGAAGCTCCGCGCCTCGGCGACGTTCATCGGGTGACCTCGGGCGGCGTGGTGCCGGGCGCCGCGCTCGTCGCCGGCCGCCAGCGCTTGCGCACCACCTCGAGCACGGTGATCGCGGCCTCGACCCGGTTGAACGGCGGCATGATGTAGGCGCCGGCGACCCGGTCCTGGACCGCGCCCAGCGCTTCCTGCGCGATGCGGATGCCCTCGGCCCGCGCGTTCGGTCCGGCCCCGGTCCGCGCCATCCGGGCCCGGATCTCCGACGGGATCGACATGCCCGGCACCTCGTTGTGGAGGAACTCGGCGTTGCGGGCCGAGGCCAGCGGCAGGATGCCGACCATGATCGGCAGGCCGAGGCCGGCGGTGTCGTCGAGGAAGCGCTCGAGGGTGCGGGGATCGTAGACCGGCTGGGTCATGACCAGCTCGGCACCGGCCGCCTTCTTGTCCTCGAGCCGGCGCAGCTCGCGCTCGTAGTCGTGGGCGCCGGGCTCGGCGCCGGTGGCGAGGACGAAGCGGGTGGCGTCGATCTGGTTGCCGGCCGGATCGACGCCGGCGTTGAGGCCCGCGGCGATGCGCAACAGGCCGATCGAGTCGACGTCGTAGACCGGGGTCGCGAACGGATAGTCGCCCATCTTCGGCGGATCACCGGTGATGATGACCAGGTCGCGGAGGCCGAGAGCGTGGGCGCCGAGCAGGTGGGCGACCAGGCCGAGGAAGTTGCGGTCGCGGGCGCAGACGTGGAGGATCGGCTCGACGCCGGTCTCGGCCGCGAGCCGCGCGCACACCGCGACGTTGGCCATCCGGGCCGAGGCCCGCGGGCCATCGGCGATGTTGACGATGTCGACGCCGGCGGCGCCGAGGTCGAGGACCTGCTGCTTGGTCGCGTCGAGCGTGATGCCGGTCGGCGCGGTCAGCTCGACCGAGACCGCGAACTCGCCGGCCGCGATCCGCGCGCCGAGCCGGCTGCGCCCCGCGAGCGGGTGGCGCGCGGCCCGTGACGCCGCGATCGGGCCCCCCGTCGTCGACGAGGTGATCGCGCCGCCGTCGATCGGACCGGGCTCGCCGGGGTTGGCGGTCGCCGGTTGGGTCGCCAGCCGGGCGTCGACGGAGTGGCCGCCCATCATCCGGATCGCGCCGAGCATCGCCCGGGTGTGGGCCGGGGTCGTGCCGCAGCAGCCGCCGAGCGAACGCACGCCGCTCTTGAGCAGGCGACGCGCGAACACGCCGAAGTGCTCGGGGTTGGCGACGTAGATCGTGCGGCCCTCGACCAGCGCCGGCAGCCCGGCGTTGGGCTGGACGATGACCGGCTTGCCGCGCCCGACCATCGCGGTCGCGACCTGGTAGATCTCGGCCGGGCCGATGCCGCAGTTGGCGCCGATGACGTCGGCGCCGGCCGCGACCAGGCGCTCGGCGACCTCGGCCGCGCCCAGCCCGCCGTCGCCCTTGCAGTGGGCGTCGAACACGTGCTGGGCGATCACCGGCACCCGCCGGCCGCGCTCCTTGGCCACCGCGATCGCGGTCTCGAGCTCGAGGATCGACGAGAACGTCTCGAGCAGGATGGCGTCGACGCCGGCGATGACCAGGGTATCGATCTGCTCGGCCAGGGCCAGCCGCGCGGCCTTGCGCTCGGCGTCGGTGGCGATGGCGAAGCGCACGCCGGTCGGCCCGACCGCACCGGCGACGTAGGCCCGGCCGGCCGCAGCGTCGCGCGCGAGCTTGACCGCGGCCCGGTTGATCGCGGTCATCTGGTCAGCGAGGCCGTGGCGCGTGAGCGCCAGGCGGTTGGCGCCGAAGGTGTCG
>JAYVSF010000525.1:0-3232 GCA_043775605.1 Myxococcales bacterium | reverse complement strand
GCGCCGTCGGCCACGGCCGCCGCCGCCACCAGCGCGTCGACGCCGTCGTCCGAGCGCGCCAGGAACCGCAGGCGCCCGGCGCGGCGAGCGGTGTGCTCGTCGGGCGCTGCCAGCACGCCGGCGGCGCGTTCGAGGATGCCGAGGATCCGGTTCACCTCGGCGTCGCGAGCACCGTCACCGGTCGTGCTCTCGACCAGGACCGGCGTCGGTATCACGATGGTGCCTTCGTGCTCGACCACCCAGCGGAGCCAGGCGCGGGCGTGCTGCGACCCGCCGACCAGCGCCGTCAGGCCGCCGCTGTCGAGGACGCAGCGCGGTAACGTGGCCCTCCTGGCCTGGCGCCGGCCAGTCATCGACGGAAAATTCGCCGCGCGTCGCGCGCGATCTCGGCGCGGACCGCCTTGGTCGGTGGCCCATGGGTGGCATCGAGGTCGTCGAGCAGTCCCAGCAGTTCGAGGCGCGCGAGCCGCTCGCGGGCCGCGAGATTGAGGAAGCTCGACACTCCGCGCGGACCCGTGAGTCGCCGGATCTTGGTCAGCGTCCGTTCGTCGATGGTGGCGGTGACGCGCTCCATCCGTGTTTCATACTTGATGTCATACTCGCGCGCAAGGGGACCGGACCGGCACGCCGGCGCGGCCCGATCGATCGACAACACAGGGTCGATTCTGGCCAACCCGGTGAGCGCGCGGGCGCACGATCTCCGGGCTGGCGGCGCGACGGACGGGTAGCATCAGGGGATGACCAGTTATCACGACGGGCATCGGGGTCTGCAAGACCGGTTCGACTCGCGGCGGCTGGCCGACCGGCTCGAGGCGGTCACCTACCGGGCGGCGTTCACCGAGGGTGACCGGGCGTTCCTGGCCGCGGCCGACATGTTCTTCCTCGCGACCGCCGACCCCGACGGCAACCCCGACTGCTCGTACAAGGGCGGGGACCCCGGGTTCGTCCGGGTGCTGTCCGACACCGAGCTGGCCTGGCCCGACTTCGACGGCAACGGCCAGTTCCGATCGCTCGGCAACGTCGCCGTCCACCCGCCGGTCGCGCTGCTGTTCATCGACTGGGCGGCGCCGCGCCGGCTCCGCGTCCACGGCCGCGCGCAGCTCTCGTTCGACGATGCCTTGCTGGCGTCGATGCCGGGCGCACAGGCCCTGGTCCGGGTCACCGTCGATCGCATCTTCCCCAACTGCCCCCGCTACGTGCACACGATGGCGCCGGTGGCGGCGTCGCCGTACGTCCCGCGCGCCGACGTCACGCCGCCGGTGCCGGGCTGGAAGAAGGACGAGCGGTTCGCCGACGCGCTGCCGGCGACGAAGCCGGACGGTGCGGATCGCTGATGCTTCCAGTCGCGCGCAGTGGATGGTCAACAACACCCACCGCCCGTGACGGTCCGAGGCCGCGTCCGCCCCGGCGGCCAACTGGTTCCAGCCCCGCTGACGGGGCATCGGGTGAGCGGCACGATCGAGCAGGTCAATCTGCGACGACGGTGCCGTAGGCGTTGCCGCCGATCCGGTAGTACTGGGTGTGGCGGGCGAACGACCAGGCGCCGAACAGGTTGACGACGATGCCGACGACGATGAGGGCGCGGGTGAGGCGGGTGAGCGGCCGGCCGCCGACGGCGAGCAGGAGGACGAGGAAGACGGTGTAGTCGAGGCTGAAGCGGTAGCCGAACTGGACCCAGCCGGAGTTCTGATAGAAGAACGTCGGGATCGCGACCAGCGCGACGGTCAGCCACAGCGCGAGGTGGATCGGCGGGCGCTGGCGCGGCCACAGCAAGAGGACGAAGACCGGGGTGGTGACCCACAGGGCGAGGCCGTGGCCCGAGATCTGGAGCCACGGCGCGCGGCCCGGCAGCTCGGGCAAGAGCGTGAACGCGACCGCGAGGTTGCGGGCCAGGTAGCTGTAGCTGAACAGGCCGTGGGCCTCGATCTGCGCCTGCTGGCGGACGTCGAGGTAGCTGTGGCCGAACTCGGTCGGGGCGTCGAAGCGGACGTAGTTGTAGGCCATGGCCGCGATCGCGATGACCACGACCGGCGCCGCGAAGGTCAGGAGCGGGCGGACCAGCGCGCGGGCGGCGGCGCGCGGCTCGGCGCGAAGGCGGGCCCAGCCGCCGCGCATGCGCAGGGCCTCGAAAGCGAACAGCGGGAACATGAAGGCCATCGGCGTGCGGGTGACCGCGGCCAGGCCCAGGCACAGGCCGGCGACGATCGGCCGGGCGGCCTCGACGCTGGCCCAGGCGTAGCCGCAGGCGAGGGCGACGCCGACGACGTGGGCGGTGAACCAGACCCGGCCCTGGACCGAGGCGAAGTACAGGACGGTGCCGAAGCCGAGCGCGAGGGTCAGCCAGACGTCGTCGGTGACCGTACGGGTCGACTGGCCGGCGGCGGCGAGCCGGCGCAGGGTCGAGAAGCACAGCGGCAGGATCAGCGCGGCGCACAGCACCGTCGGCATGACGTCGTTACCGTCGCGGCCGTGCAGCAGCGCGCTCGGGATCATGAGCAGCGCCGGCACCGGCGGGAACGACACGTAGTGGGTGATCGCGACCGACTCGGCGACGTCGGTGAGCGGGATGTGCGCGCCGCGGGTGGTGACGAACTCGGGGCGCGAGAACAGCCGGCGACCGCGGACGGTGCGGCCGTCGGTGAGGCGGACGGTCTCGACCTTGGCCCAGTCGTCACCCTTGGCCGGCCGCGGCACGATCGCGGCGTGGCCGTGCAGCCAGGCGTCGGCCTGGTAGACGAAGTGCGGGTCGCTCGACTGCGTGGTCAGGCGATCGTGGGCGAGCGCGCCGTAGCCGACGAGGCCGACCAGGAACAGCAGGACGTGGACGCGGTAGCGAGCGAGCGGCACGCGGCGCGAGACTGTACACCAGGCGCCCGATGGCGATCAGGCGCAGCCGTCGGGACCGCAGGCCGCGCCGTCGGGCTCGGCGGCCGGCTCGGTGGCGGCCCCGGTCCGGGTGGTCCAGGCCTGGACCAGGGCGGCGCGCAGGGTCTCGGCCGGCTGGGCGCCCGAGGACCCGATGCGACCGTCGAAGACGAAGAACGGCACGCCGCGGATGCCGAGCTCGCGGGCCAGGGCCTCGTCGGCGCGGACGTCGGCGGCGTGGACGTCGCTGGCCAGGACCACGTCGACCGCGGCGCCGTCGAGGCCGGCCTCGAGCGCGAGCGCGCGGATCACCGCCGGGTCGCCGATCGCGGCGCCCTCGCTGAAGTAGGCGCGCATGAACCGCTCC
>JAYVSF010000524.1:0-9164 GCA_043775605.1 Myxococcales bacterium | reverse complement strand
CGGCGCCGCCCGGGCCGAGCGCGCCGAGCCCGAGCGCGGCGTTGACCCGGACGTCGACCGACGTCGTCGCCAGGGCCTCGCGCAGCAGCCGCGGCCCGTCGGCGAGACGCCCGAGCAGCCCGGTGACCCGCGCACCGTGGGCCTCGCTCGGCGCCACCAGGCCGTCGAGCAACGCCGGCGCCGCCGCCGCGCCCAGCCCCGCGATCACGGCCTCGGCCGCCGCGCTGACCGCGGGCTCGCGATCGCCGAGGGCGTGGACCAGCGCCGGCGCCGCGATCACCGCCGCCACCCCGAGCGCGCCGAGCGCCCGCACGCTCTCGGCCCGGATCGTCGGATCACCGTCGCGGGTGGCGACCGCCAGCGACGCGGTGCTGCCCGCCGCCGCCGGCCCTTGCAGCGCCAGCACGCGGACCGCGTTGAGCCGGACCTCGGCCCGGTGATCGATCAGCGCGAGCCGGAGCTCGTCGGCCGGCGCGACCGCCGCCGCGGCGCGCAGCTCGTCGGCCGCGAGCGCGCGCTCGTGCAGCGCGGGCACCGCGTGCGGCACCGGCTCGCCGGCCCGACGGCGCGCGGCGGCCTCGCCCTGGTTGCGGACCACGAACGCGATGATCGCGGCGCGGGCGGCGGCCCGAGCATCGGACACGCTGTCGTCGAAGGCCACCACCCGCATCGCCCGGAACGAACTCACCGGCTCGAGGTCGGCGAGCTGGCCGACCCCGCGGACCGCGTGCATGCGGACCCGGGCCCGCGGATCGCGGGTCGCCGCCTGCAAGAGGTGCAAGCCGCGCACGCCGACCCGCTCGCAGGCGTCGATGATCGCGCTGGCCGCGACCGCATCGGAGGTGTCGAGCACGGCGACCAACTCGGCGTCGGCCTGGCCGACCAGGGTCGCGAGCATCGCCACCACGATGCGGACGACCTCGGGCCGGGCGCCGTCGAGCGCGGCCGCGATCGCCGGCAGGTGAGCGCGCTGGATCGCGCCGAGCTCGGCGAGCGCCTCGGCCGTGGCCCGCCCGGCGTCGGGGTGGCCGTCGCGCAGGAACGGCACCAGGTCCGGCCCGGTGTGGCCGAGCGCGGCCAGCCCGAGCGCCGCGTTGGCGCGGACCGCCGCCCGGCCGTCGCACAGCGCGAGCAGCAACCCGTCGGTGTCGAGCTGATCCTTGCGCGCGACCAGCTCGGCGTACGACAGCGGGCGGTCCTC
The DNA here is from genome assembly GCA_043775605.1 of Myxococcales bacterium. Lineage (GTDB taxonomy): Bacteria > Myxococcota_A > Polyangia > Haliangiales > Haliangiaceae > UBA2376. Next base: position 7,963 of record JAYVSF010000524.1, on the reverse strand, counting down.
GAGCAGCGAGTTGTCCATGGGGGCGCGAATGTAGACCACCGGCCGTCGTCCCGGCAGGGCGCGCCCGCGATCAGGTGGTCGGCGCGCCGCGCATCAGGTCGAGGATCAGGCCCTTGACCTCGGTCGCGGCCAGGCGGTCGCGGCGGTGGCGGCCGTCGCTGCACAGCAGCACCGGGCCTTCGCTGTCCTTGGCCGGCAGCCGGCCGTGCGAGCCGCGCACCGCGCCGCCGTCGAGCGGGATGACGTCCATCCGGTAGCGGAAGCCGAGCGCTTTCTGGGCCAGGCGCAGCGCGGCCCGGGCCTTGCCGCCACGGGCGAACGCGAGCTCGGCCGGATCGTAGCCGGGCTTGCGATGGATCTCGACGATCGGCGCGAAGTCGGGCGCCCGGTCGTCGTCGAGCCAGTAGTAGTAGGTGAACCAGGCGTCGGGCTCCGCCACCAGCACCAGGTCGCCGGCCCGCGGGTGATCGAGGCCGGCCGCGCGCTTGCCCTCACCGTCGAGGATCTCGGCCACGCCCGGCAGATCGGCCAGCGCCTCCTTGGCCTTCGGCAGCGCCTTTGGATCGTTGCAGTAGACGTGGGCGATCTGGTGATCGGCGACCGCGAACGCCGCCGACGCGAAGGTGTCGAGCAGCTCGCCGGCCGCGTTCGTCGTGACCTCGAGCAGCCCGGCCTCGCGCAGCCGGCGGTTGACGTGGACCTGGCGCGAGACCTCGGTGATGCCGTACTCCGACAGCACGACCACGGTCGCGCCCGCGGCCCGCACGTGATCGATGAGATCGCCGGCGACGGCGTCGATCGCGATCGCGGCCGTCTTGGCCTCGGGGCTGTTCGGCCCGAAGCGCTGGAGGTCGTAGTCGAGGTGGGGCAGGTAGACCAGCGTCAACGACGGCTTGTCCTTGTCGAACACCCAGCGCGCGGCCTGGGCGATCCACGCCGACGACGGCAGGCCGGCGGCCGGGCCCCAGAACTGGAACAGCGGGAACTCGCCGTAGCGCTTGGTCAGCTCGCCGCCCAGCGCGGGCGGCCGGGTGTAGACGCCGGGGCCCTTGCGGCCGTCGGCGTAGTAGATCGGCCGCGGGGTCACGATCGTGTCGGTCGACGCGCCCATCGCGAACCACCAGCACAGGTTGGCGCAGGTGACGTCGGCGCCGAGCTCGCGCCGCGCGGCGTCCCACAGCTTGTCGCCGCCGACCAGGCGATTCGACTGCCGCCACAGCCAGACCTCGGACAGGTCGCGGAAGAACCAGCCGTTGCCGACCACGCCGTGCTCGCTCGGCAGCGCGCCGGTCAGCAACGTCGACTGCACCGAGCAGGTCACCGCCGGCAAGATCGTCCCGAGCGGGGCGGTGAAGCCGTTCTCGCCGAGGGCGCGGACCCGGGGCATGTGCGCGAGCAGGTCGGGGGTCAAGCCGACGATGTCGATGACGACCACGGGGCGGACGCTGGCGGCGGGCATGGCAGCCCGACCCTAGCAGCCCGTACCGCGGGCGGGCGCTAGGAACCTGTACCGCATTGCTCGGGTCGACGGAGGAAGGCAGACCCCAAACTTCCCTCGTGACCCCGAACACCCAGAGTCATTGTAGATCGCTCGCCAAGGCTCGCTAGGCCAGGCCGAGATCGATCGCGGTGATCAGCTCGCGGGTCCAGGCCAGCTCGCGAGCGATGCCGTCGATCAGGCCGGCGTCATCGGTCGGGCGGCGCGCGATCGGCAGCACGCTCCAGGTGTAGGTCTCGACCTCGAGCGGCGGCAGCGGGCCCGGCCCCGCCAGCGCGGCGGCCAGCACCGGCGCGATCGCGTCGCGGGTGGTCGACAGCAGCCCGGCGTCGGCGTCGTGGACCGGGACGTGGAAGTGGATCCGCCACGGCGCCGAGCGATCGAGCGTGGCCAGGGCCTCGGGCAGATCCATCGTGCCGCCGACCGCCGAGCGGACCTGGTGCAGGAACCGCGGCTCGTCGAAGGCGGCCAGCGCGGCGAGCTGCGCCGGATCGTCGGGCCGCGGCACCACCAGCGCGCTCGACACCTGGATCTTGCCGCAGGTGACGCCGGCCGCGCGCAGGGCGGCGAACGCGGCCGCCGGATCTTCCTCGATCACCGCCGCGTGGCAGCAGTCGAGACAGGCGCCGATCCGCGGGCCGGTCCCGGCGCTGGCGAGCCACGCCGCCAGCGCGTCGATCCGCTCGAAGCCAGCGCCGGGCTCGGGCTCGAGGCCGACGTCGATCGCGCGTCCGGTGCGCGCGAAGATCGCGTCGAGCCCCTCGGCGCAGCGCCCCAACCCGGCCGCCGCAGCCGCGCGATCGACCGTCGCCGGGCCCAGCGGCACCGTCGAGATCGAGCCGCCGGCCAGGTCGTCGGGCAGGAGCTCGGCCAGCAGCGTCGCCAGGTCGAGCGTGTAGTCGACCCGCGCGGCCTCGGCCCACGACGGCTCGTAGACCGTGTGCTTGACCCGCGGCGCGTGGAAGCCGCCGTAGGGGAAGCCGTTGAGCGTGTAGACGTACAGGCCCTCGTCGGCCAGCGTCTGCGCCAGCGCCCGCCGCGCCACCGGGTCGGCCACCAGCTCGGTCGCCGCCGCCCGCGCGATCCACAGCCCGACGCCCATCCGCGCCACTCCCAGCCGGGCCCGCACCGGCCCGCAGATCCGACGGGCCTGCTCGATCAGCGCCGCCGCGCTCTCGCCCGGCAGCACGTTGAAGCAGTAGCCCAGCTCGATCGTCCGGCCGTCGGACAGCGTGCAGCGCATGAGCGCTACTGATTCTGGCCGCGCAGGATGCTGTTGCCCTGCCACAGCTCGCCGTCGAGCACCGGCCGGCGATCGAGATCCTCGAGCGCGAGCTTGCCCGACTGGGCGAAGAACGCGATCGGGTTGTGCCACACCACCCGCTCGATGGCCTCGGGCGAGAAGCCGCCGCGCCGCATGCGGTGGGCGGCGCGCGCGACCTTGAGCGGATCGCTCTTGCCCCAGTCGCAGGCGCTGTTGAGGATCATCCGGTCGGTGCCCCAGCGCTGCAGGAGCGCGGTGATCCGGGCCTCGTCCATCTTGGTGTCGGGGTAGATCGAGAAGCCCATGTAGCAGCCGGTGTCGGCGCACATGTGGACGGTCTCCTCGTTGTTGTGATCGATCAGCGCCTTCTCGAACGGGAAGTCGACGTCGCGCAGCAGATCGATCGTGCGTTGCACGCCCTTCTTCTTGTCGCGGTGGGGCGTGTGGATCAGCACCGGCAGCTTGTGGACCTTGGCCAGCTCGAGCTGGCTGGCGAAGTACTTCTCCTCGCGATCGGTCTGATCGTCGAAGCCGATCTCGCCGACCGCGAGCACGCCGTCCTTGTCGAGGTAGCGCGGCATCGCCTCGATCACCCCGGCGTTGACCCGATCGTCGTTGGCCTCCTTGGGGTTGAGCGCGATCGCGCAGAAGTGGTGAATGCCGTACTGCGCGGCGCGGTACCGCTCCCAGCCGAGCAGGGTGTCGAAGTAGTCGAGGAACGTGCCGACGTGGGTGCGCGGCTGACCCAGCCAGAACGCGGGCTCGAGGATCGCCTCGACGCCGGCGAGCGCCATCAGCTCGTAGTCGTCGGTGATCCGCGAGAACATGTGGGCGTGGGGCTCGAAGATGCGCATGGTCAGGCCTTCACGGAGCTGAGGCCAGACTGGGTCTGGCCGGGGTTTCCTGGTTGAGGTCGGCACCGGCGCCCTCGCCGGAAACGACCGATCGATCAGAGCGGCGGGGCGATTCTTGCCCCGGCGCTCATCAGGAGCTCGCGGATCGCGGGGTCGGGCTCGCGGACCGCGCGATCGACGATGAACGGGACGACGCGGTGATCGAGGGGCGCGAGGATCGCGAGCGCCGTGGCCGCGGCCAGCCGGTGATCGCGCGCCGAGTGCTCGAGGTAGCCGACCAGCTTGCCGGCCAGCCCGGGCGGCGGGAAGCGCGCGGCCAGCGGCCAGGTGTCGGGCGACACCACGCGGTTGGCGGCCTCGCGCTCGCGGGCCAGGTCGAGCAGGCTCTGGGCCAGCTCGGCGTCGGCGCGCTGCTCGAGCCGCGCGACCCGGTGGATCGAACCGCCGAGGAACAGGACCTTGAGCGCGGCGGTGCGCCACTCGTGCTGGGGCAGGTGCCACGACGCGTACGGGTTCTCGCAGATCGCGGCCTCGAACACCTCGCCCTGGTTGGTGCGCAGGGCGTCGAGCAGCGCCGGCAGCACGCTGGCGTCGGTGGCGGCGCCGGGCAGCAGCGACAGCGCGCGCAGGGCGCCCGGCCGCTCGCGGGCGTCGCCGGTGAAGTACAGCTCGCGGGCCCGGGTCAGCGCGGTCGCCGGGTCATGGCGGGCCGCGGCCAGCAGCAGCAGGACCCGGGCGGCGTCGTCGACCCGCCAGGCCGCGAGCGAGACCCGCTCACCGGTGGCGGTAGTCAGCTCGGCGCCGGGGGTGTCGAGCCCGCCGCGCCCGACCTGCCGGCCGGCCGACGCGAAGGCGACCGCGAGATCGCCGGTGCCGGCGGCGAGCAGGGCCACGGTGGACTCGAGCCAGGCCCAGCCCTCGGGCCGGGCCCGGGGACGGAGCAGCTCGGCGAGCGCGCGATCGACGTCCTCGGCCATGGGCCCGGGTACCGCGCGGGACCGTGAGGCGTCAAGGTTCGCGCACGCCGGCGACCGCTCCGACATTAATGTTACATCGACGTCCCATGGCGACGTCTTGACGCGCTGGGGGCCCCGTACTACATGCCGCGCGTGACCACGTCGGCGGCCGCGCTGTGGCTCTGGCTCGAAGCGTCGGCGATCGCGGTGGTGTACCCGACGCTGGCGATGGCCGCCGGCCGTCGCGTGCAGACCGCGCCGCTCGCGGTCCTGGCCGGGCTGCTCGGGTTCCTGGTCGGCCACGCCGCGCTGGCCAGCCTGGGCTGGTGGCTGGCCGGCGGCCACGGTCACGCCAGCGGCCTGATCGCGACCCGGCTCACGTTCGCCGCGCTGGCGCTGGCCGGCTGGGGGCTGGCCGCGGCCCTCGGGCGGACCCGGCTCGAGCCCGGCATCGCCGCCGCGCTGGCCGTGCTGGTCATGCTGGTGCTGGTCTGGGCCCCGGTCCCGGGCGAGGCGCTGGCCGAGGCGTCGTCGAGCCCGGTGACCTATCGCAGCCTCGGTTTCGAGGTCTGTCCCCCGTTCGCGGCGTCGGTCGCGCTGGGTATGGATCTGATGCATGCTCCTGGCCTATACGGCCGAATCCCCGCTGTTTCCCTGGAGACTCACATGACGACCTGGAAGTGGACTGCCGGAGGCCTCGCGCTCGCCGGATCGATGTTGTCGTTCGCGTCGGTGGCCGGCCGCCGCCGCCGCCGTGGTCAGGCCCTGGCGACCGCGCTCGCGCTCGTGGTCGGGGTGTCCGGCTGCAAGGGCAAGGCGAAGGACGAGGGCGTCAAGGCCGCGCCCAAGCCGCCGACCGCGACCGCGCCGACCACGCCGACCCCGCCGGCGCCGATGCCGACCACGCCGCCGACGCCGAGCAAGACCCCGGGCGTGGCCGAGATCGACGCCGCGATCAACCGCGGGATCGACGCGCTGGTCAAGGCCAAGGGCCCCGGTGACATGATCGGTGGTCACCCCGGCACCGCCGCGCTGGCGGCGATGGCGATGGTCGCCTCGGGCGTCGGCAAGGACGATCCGCGGCTGGCGCCCAGCCTGGCCGTGCTCGCGACCCTGGCCAAGCCCGACGGATCGATCTTCGAGAAGGAGTACCCGGTCTACGTCACCGCGATGTCGGCGACCGCCTTCCAGGGCGCCGGCGCGTACCCCGACCTGGTGGCCAAGGCCCAGCGCTGGCTGGCCGACAAGCAGTTCGCCGAGGGCAACAAGGTCGATCCCAAGGATCCCAACTACGGCGGCATCGGCTACGGCGTCGACGTCACCGAGCAGAAGGCCGACCTGTCGAACCTCGAGGTCGCTCTCGACGTGCTCAAGGACTCGCAGCTCGCCGACAAGGCCGAGGTCATGAAGCGGGCGCAGAAGTTCATCGAGCGCTGCCAGAACCGCACCGAGTCGAACGATCAGAAGTGGGCGGTCAACGACGGCGGCTTCATCTACGAGCCGGGCGAGTCGAAGGCCGGCGGCACCACGTCGTTCGGCAGCATGACCTACACCGGCATCACGACGTTCGTGTACACCGGCGCCGACGCCAAGGACCCGCGCGTGATCGCCGCGATGGAGTGGATCAAGACCCACTTCACCGTCGACGAGAACCCGGGCCTGGGCCAGAAGGGCCTGTACTTCCACTTCCACATGATGGCGCGCGCCCTCGGCCTCATCGGTCAGCGGACGATCACCGACGGCGAGGGTCGTAGCCACGACTGGCCGGTCGAGCTGGCGGCCAAGGTGCTGTCGCTGCAGAAGGCCGACGGCACCTGGGCCAACGCGGACGGCACGTACTGGGAGAGCAACCCGGTCATGGCGACCTCGCGCGCCGTGCTGGCGCTCGCCTTCGCGCGCGCCGCCATGAAGTGACGAGCCGTCGCACGATGCCGGCGGCGGCATGGTCCCAGCGTCCTCGGGATCCGCGGCGCCGGGGCCGGGCGCACGGTTGGCGCGCGCTCGCCGGGCTGGTCGTGCTCGCGCTGGCGGCGACGGCAGCGACGGCGCTGGCGGCGCCGCCGGTCGAGGTCAGGGTCGAGCGTGGGCTCGGCGGCGTGGTCGCGGCCGGCGGCATCGACGTCGCGGTGGTGGAGCTGCGCAGCGCGGCCGACGTCGCCCTGACCGGCACCGTCGAGCTGGCCGGACGGAGCCACCGGCTCGAGCTGGCGGCGCGGGGGGTGGCGACGGTGACGGTGGCGGCGCGGCTGCAGGCCGGCGCGAGCGCGGTGAGCGCGCTGCCGGTGCGGGTCGTGGTGGCCGGCGGCGTCAGCGGCGGTGGCGGCGAGGTCGAGGCCGAGGTCCCGGGCGCGCGGGTGGTGGCCCGGCCGACGGTGGTGATCAGCGACGCGCCGGCACCGCTGCTGGCCGCGCTCGAGCCGTGGCGGGTGGCCAGCGAGCTCGGCGAGGTGGTGGTGATCGCGCCCGGGCGGGTGCCGGCGGCCTGGCCGGTGCTGGTCGGCGCCGGCGCGCTGGTCCTCGACCGTCCGGCCGGCGAGCTGAGCGAAGGCGCCGCGCGCGCGGCCCGGCGCTTTCTGGCGGCCGGCGGCAAGGTCTGCCGGCTGGTCGGCGAGGGCGGCGCGCCGACCTGCGTGCAGGCTGACCTGGTCTCGATCCCGCGCACGGCGGTGCGGGCCCGGCTGGCGCCGACGATGACGACGTGGGCCTGGGCCGCGCTGGCGCTGACCGCCGGGCTGGCGGCGGTGCTGCTGGTGCCGCGTCGGCGGGGCGCGGTCGTGGTCCTCGCGCTCGGGCTCGGCGGCCTGGCGCCGGTCGTGGCGGCTGTCCGGGGATCGGACAGTCGGCTGGCGGTGCGCGGGGTCCGGGTCAGCGCCGGCGCCGGCGAGGACTGGATCGCCGGCGAGGTCGGGGCCAGCGATCTGACCGGCGCGCTCGACCTCGGGCCGGGCCTGTGGATCGAGCCGACCTCGGCTGAGGGCGGCCGGCCGCTCGACGACGTCGGCCTGCGCGGTCGGGTGCCCGGGCCGGGCAGCTGGCGGCTGCGCGGGTTCGTGCCGGCCGAGGCCGGCGGTTGGGCGGCGCGCTTGACCCGCGACCCGCGGCCGCTGCCGGAGCTGCCGTGATCGAGCTGCGCGAGCTGGTGGCCGCGCCCGGCCTGGCGCCGGTGACCGCGAGCGTGCGGGTCGGCGAGGTGGTGCGCCTCGACGGTCCGCCGGCGGCGGCGCGGGCGGTGCTCGAGGTCCTGGCCGGGCGGCGGGCCGCGCTGGCCGGCGAGGTGCGGTGGCGCGATCCGCGCGGTCGCGCGGTGCTGGTCCGGGCCGGCGAGCGCTTGCCGTCGGGGCTCGAGCCGGCAGCGGCCAGGGCGCTGTGGTGCGAGCTGGCCGGTGGCGCC
>JAYVSF010000523.1:0-3355 GCA_043775605.1 Myxococcales bacterium | reverse complement strand
CTTCTTGGCGCGTGTACATACGACTCGGGTTCCAGCGCGTGATTGCCATCGGGTCTCCCGCCGCGGTCTGCTGCCGCAGCGGCGACGAGATGATCACGCAGAGGGCGGGGTGTCGATCCCGTCGTCCAGGAGGTCGGCAAGTGATCGAGTTCGCTGACACATCAAACCGATCGGTGTTCTAGCACCGCACGGGCGGCTACTTCAGGACCTTGTACTTGTTGCGGACGCCGAGCTTCGCCAGCTTCGGCCGCTTCGTGGTCAGGCCCTTGCGCCCGTACGAGACCTTGTTGCCCGAGCCGGTGACCATGATCTTGTCGGCGGCGGTGACCGTCAGCGTGTTGGCCGTCCCGTGCAGCTCGACCGAGCTGGCGGCCACGATCGACACGGTGTTGCTGGCGCCGTTGAGCGAGACCAGGCCGCAGGTGCCGGTGAGGGTCAAGGTGTTGCTGGCGCCGTTGATCGTGACGTTGCCGCCCTCACCGCAGTCGATGTCGGCGGTCTGGCTGGCGTCGTTGAGGACCTGATCGGCCGGGGCGTCAGCGAGGGCGAGGGCCGGGGCGACGATCGAACCGACGACGAGCGCGAGGGCGAACGCGAGAGACTTCATGGGGACCTCCAAATCGATGACGTACAGATGATACGACGGTACGCGATCCGCCCGCCCCACGCGAACAACCGGGTGAGAGGGTTGCCCCGTGTCGTCGCCATGTGGGGACCGTGGGGTAACCTCCCGCCATGGCGACGCCCTCCGACCTCGCGCCCTCGCTGGACGACGCTCGCGCCTTGGTCGCCGCCACCGACCTGCTGGTCGCCGCCGCGGTCGCGCGCCTGGCGGAGTTGACCGCGGGCGGTGAGAAGATCGACGAGCACCAGGTCGCGGTCGAGGTCGTCACCTACGCCGCCACCGAGGCCCGGGTCGCCCGCGCGCTGCTCGACGCCGCGCTCGCCCACCCCGGCGCCGCCACCGCCTTCGCCGCACCCGCGCTGTGCGCCATCGGTGGCCTGCACCGCGCCGCCCGCGATCGCCTCGACGCCGTCGCCGCCGATCTCGAGCTCGACGCCGCGCTCACCGCCGCCCGCGGCCCCGCGATCCGCGCCGCGCTCGACCGCCTCGGTCACGAGCGCCAGCTCCGCGCGATCGGCCGGGCCGTGATTGACGCCGGCGGCAAGAACCCATGGCCGCTCGAGCCGACCCTCGCCGAGATCCGGGCCAGCGTCCGTCAGTTCGCCGACCGCGAGGTCGCGCCGCGGGCCGAGCACCTCCACCGCCACGACGAGCTGGTGCCCGACACGATCATCCGGGCCATGGCCGACCTCGGCTACTTCGGCCTGTCGGTGCCCGAGGCCTACGGTGGCCACGAGCTCGGCAACCTCGCCATGATCCTCACCACCGAGGAGCTGTCGCGCGCGTCCCTGGCGGCGGCCGGCTCGCTGATCACCCGCCCCGAGATCCTGGCCAAGGCGCTCCTGGCCGGCGGCACCGAGGCCCAGCGCCAGGCCTGGCTGCCGCGCCTCGCCAGCGGCGAGCTCATGGTTGCGATCTCGGTCACCGAGCCCGACGTCGGCAGCGACGTCGCCAGCGTGAGCTGCCGCGCGACCCGCGCCACTGACGGCGAGCGCGCCGGCTGGCGGCTGACCGGGGCCAAGGCCTGGTGCACCTTCGCCGGCCGCGCCGACGTCATCGCGGTGCTGGCCCGCACCGATCCCGATCCGACCCGCGGCGCCCGGGGCCTGTCGCTGTTCATCGTCGACAAGCCGCGCTTCGACGGCCACGCCTTCACCGCCGAGCAACCGGGCGGCGGCCGCCTCACCGGCAAGGCCGATCGCACGCCAGGCTACCGCGGCATGCACTCGTTCACGCTGGCGTTCGAGGACTGGTTCGTGCCCGCCGCCAACCTGGTCGGCGAGGACGGTGGCCTCGGCCGCGGCTTCTACTTGCAGATGGCCGGGTTCGCCGCCGGCCGGCTGCAGACCGGCGGGCGCGCGTGCGGGCTGGCCCAGGCCGCGCTCGAGCACACCGCCGCCTACGTCGCGGCCCGCAAGCAGTTCGGCCAGCCGATCGCCAGCTTCGGCCTGACCCAGCACCAGCTCGGGCTGATGGCCACCCGTCTGGCCGCCGCCCGCGCGATCACCTACCAGGCCGCGCTGGCGATGGACGCCGACGAGCGCGCCGCCGCGCCGCTCGCGGCCCAGGCCAAGCTGTTCGCCAGCGACGTCGCGGTCGAGGTCACCCAGCGCGGCCAGGTCCTGCACGGCGGCTGGGGCTACGCCGAGGAGTACGCGATCAGCCGGCACGTGGTCGACGCCCTGGTCCTGCCGATCTTCGAAGGCGTGCGCCCGATCCTCGTGCTCAAGGTCATCGCCCGGGCCCTGCTGGCGCGCGGACCCGCCTCCCTGTAAGCGAACGCACACCCTTCCGTCACCCGGTCGCGTCGGCGGTCGTCTATGATGCGAGCATGAACCGCCCTCCCGCGCGTTCGGCGCTAGCCGCGCTCGCCTTGCTCGGCCTGCTGGCGGCGCGCGCCCACGCTGGCGAGGCGCTCAAGCCGTACGTGCTGCTCGAGCTCGACACCTCGTCGTCGATGCAGACCGCGACCGGCTTCGGGCCGCCGTCGTGCGCTGGCTCGACCGACTCACGGCTCGGCCACGCCAAGTGCGCCATCAACAACATCGCCAACTCGTACGGCGACATGGTGCTCGGGCTGGTCCGCTTCCGGCAGTCAACCGTCGACAACAACCCGGCCGACGGCTGCACCATGAGCGCCGGCTGCCCGGCGGCGGCCAACTTCGACCTCGGGTTCCAGCTCTTGGTCCCGCTCGTCGACGGCAACAACAGCGACATCGCGCGCTGGACCGACTTCACCCAGAACACTTGCACCAGCTTCCTGCCCGCCGACGATCCCGAGATCTTCTTCGGCTCCGGCACCCCGATCGCCGGCGCGCTGACCGGCGCCCAGCGTTACTGGCAGGGCCAGCAGGCCAGCGATGGCACGGTACTCTGGCCGGTGGCCCAGCCGGGCTTCTCGCCGATCGCCAACGACCCGCTCAAGGACGTGTTCCTGCCCAACGGCCACCAGTGCCGGCCGTACATCATCATCTCGCTCACCGACGGCGCCGAGAGCTGCAGCGGCAACCCGTTCAACGCCGCCACCGCGCTGCTCACCACCCCGTTCGGCGGCCGCACCTACCGCATCGAGACCAAATGTTACTACGAACATTTTCATGTTTTGAATGGCATGGACCATGGTCGCAATCTTGGTTGGTGATTGAGTCAAATTCCCTTGAGTGAGTCATGAACTCGCTTCGAGGTTGGTGTCACAGTGGTGTCACGTGGCTAGGGAGAAAATAAACTGAG
>JAYVSF010000522.1:0-1988 GCA_043775605.1 Myxococcales bacterium | reverse complement strand
CGCGCGCGAGGACTACGTGGTCCCGACCTTCGAGGGCGGCAGCCGCCGCTTCACCGAGAACCTGCGCTACCAGTGGCTGGCCGGGGCCGGCGACTGGACCCGCGCCAGCACGGGCGGCACCCGCGACGGCGCCGGCAACGCGCCGCCGCTCGACACCGCGTGGAAGCCGCCCGCGGCCGCCGACGTCGGCGCCGGCCTCGACGTCCCGCTGTGGCTGATCGAGCGCGACGAGCGCGGCGGCGCCGCCTGGTTCGAGGCCTGCGTCCACGTCCGGCCCTGACCACCAGCCAACCCCGCGTCGATCACCGGTAGTCGCGCGCGCACCGCGCCGTCGTGCTCTATGCTGCGCCGACGATGATGCGGACGATGCCACTCCTGATCCTCGCGGTCGCCGGCTGCGGCGGTGGCGGCTCGCATCGCGCGCGGCAAGAGTGTGCGCCGGCCGAGTGCGACCAGCGGTGCGCGGCCAAGGATGCCGCCGCGTGCGGGCGCGCCGCCGAGCTGTACTTCGACGGCAAGAACGGCCACCCGCTCGACATGGCCCGGTCGTATCGGTTCGCGACCCAGGCCTGCGACGCTGGCGACCCGTACGGCTGCATGTTCGTCGGCCGGCATCACCAGGACGGGCTCGGCGCCGACTTCGATCCGGCCCAGGCGGTCGCGATGTACGAGCGGGCCTGCACCGCCAACGTCGGCGTCGCTTGTTACAACCTGTCGTCGATGTACGTCGGCGGCCACGGCGTCGAGCCCGACTTCGCGCGCGGCGAGGCCTATGGCAAGCGCGCGACCGCGGCTTGGCAGGCGGCCTGCAAGGGCGACCAGCCGCGCTGGTGCACCAACGCGGCGTTCGCGCTGGGCGGCGACGGCGCGCCGTCGGCCGCGATCGAGCGCGAGCAGCTCGGGCTCGATCGCCGGGCCTGCGACGCCCACGTCCTGGTCGGCTGCACCGAGCTCGCGCGCTTGCAGCAGAAGCTCGGCACCCTGACGCCGGCCGCCTACGTCGCCGAGCTCGAGCGGCTGTGCGACGCCGGTGAGCCCTCGGGCTGCACCCTCGCCGGCGCCACCTTGACCACCGGCAAGGTGGTGGCCGCCGACGTCGCGCGCGGCCTGGCGCTCTTGACCCGCGGCTGCGACCACGGCGATGTCCTCGGCTGCGTGAGCCTCGGCATGGAGCTGGGGCTGGGCGAGCGGGTCGCCAAGGACGAGGTCGCGGCCGAGCGTTACCTGGCGATGGCCTGCGATCGCGCGTCGGGGCTGGCGTGCTTCACCCTCGCCGACGTCCATCGCCGCCACGACGACTGGGCCGGCGCGGTCGGTTTCGGCAAGCGCGCGTGCTGGATGGGCCACGCCGAGGCCTGCTTCCTGGTCGCCATCGCGTATCACGGCGGCCACGGCGTGGTCGCCAGCGAGGCCGAGGCGGTGAGCTGGTCGAAGATGAGCTGTCGCGGCGGCTTCGCGCCGGCGTGCGGCACGCTGATCGAGCGCGGCGTCGCGCTGCCGCTGCCGGCCGAGCTGCAGACCCGGATCCGCGCCCAGCTCTGCGCCGACGGCCAGACCGCCGCCTGCCCGCCCCGCTGACGGGCCCGGTCGCTGTCGTCAGCGCACCGTGCCGTGGAACGGCACCGACAGCCGGTACGCGCCGCCGCCGCGCTGCGTATACTCGATGCTGGCGTTGAAGGCGAGCGTGCCCGCGGCGGTCGGGGTGCACGACACGGTCAGCGTCGTCGAGTCGCCCGGTCGGACGCAGGGCGCGATGAACTCGATCCGGCACGGATCGGGCGGGACGTACGGGTCGGGCGGGACGTACGGGTCGGGCGGGATGAGCTGGATGGTGTCGACGTTGATCTCCGCGCGCCCCTGGTTGGTGAGCACGACCCACGCGCTGGCGGTGGTGCCGGGTGCGAACGTGCCGAACTCGACCGCGCGCGGCGTGGCGGCGAGCGGCTGGTTCAGCTCCTCGGAGAAGGAGGCCGGATCGTCGACGCAGC
>JAYVSF010000521.1:0-5522 GCA_043775605.1 Myxococcales bacterium | reverse complement strand
CGGTTGGTCGGCCGCGCCGGGATCCTCGGGATGCGCGCCGCCCTGGCCCACGATCCCGCCGCGCGCGACGGCTGGGAGCTCGATCGAGCCGAGGCGCTCGAGGTCGCGGGCCGGCTCAACGAGGCCGGGTCCGTGGTCATCGGCGTGCTGCACTCGAGCCCTGCCGACCGCCGCGCGCTCGAGACCTTGCTGCGGCTGACCCGTCGCGGCGGCGACGTCGTGACCCAGGCCGCGGTCGCCGCCACCCTGGCCAGCGCGAGCGCCGACCTCGCGACCAAGCTCGCGCTGTGGGCCGAGGCTGCGTCGGTCTACGATCCCGCGGGCCACGGTCGGCCGGCGGACGCGCCCGGCGTCGACCTGGCCGCGGCGGTCGCCGTCTACCGCCGGATGCTCACCGACGAGCCGGATCACGCCGTGTTCGAGCGGCTGTGCGTGATCCTGCGGGCCGCCGAGGACGCGCGCGGGCTGGTGGCGGCGCTCACCGCGCGGCTGACCTGGCTCGACGGCGCCGGCGGCGATCCCGCGGTCGTGCCGATCACCTTCGAGCGGGCCCGGGTCCGGCGAGCGGTCGGTGATGTCCACGGCGCCGCCAACGATCTGGATCGCGTGCTCGAGCTGGCGCCGACCCACCGCGAGGCGCTCCGGGTCCAGGCCGAGGTCCACACCGCGATCGGCGACGCCGTCGCCGCCGCCGACCTCTGGCGCCGCTATCTCGCGGTCGAGACCGAGCCGGGACCGCGGGCCGAGGCCGAGCTGATCCTGTCCCGGCTGCTAGCCGAGGACCTCGGCGACGTCGCCGGCGCGATCGAGCAGCTCGAGCACGTCATCGCCGCCAGCCCCGCCGATCTCGGGCACCGCGAGCGCCTGGTCGGGCTGGCCAGCCACGCCCAGGACTGGCGCCGGGTGGCCCGCGAGCTGCGCGAGATCGCCCGGCTGCGCACCAGCGCCGGCGAGCGCGCCCGCGACGAGCTACGCCTCGGTCAGTTGCTGCGCGATCGCGTCGGCGACAGCGGCGAGGCGATCGCCGCGTTCGAGCGCGGCCGCCAGCTCGACTCGATCAACCTCGATCTGATCCGCGAGCTGTCCGAGCTACTGGGCCGCGAGCGGCCGAGCGCGAGGGTCGCGATGCTGGAGAAGGCGCTCGCCGATCTGCGGGCGGCGATCGCGGGCAGCCCGGCGGTGGCCACGCTCTACGATCGCCTGGCCAGCACGTTCGCGTGGCGCGGCGATCGCGACGGCCAGTGGCTGGCGCTCGCGGTGGTCGAGGCTCTGGCCACGCCGACCGCCGAGCAGCGCCAGGTGCTCGCGACCGGTCGCGCGGTCGCGGCGCCGGTGCCGTCGCGCCAGCTACTCGACGCCGAGGCCCGGGCGGCGCTGCAGGCACCCGCCGGCGGCGGCGTCCTGACCGAGTTGTGGCGCGCGGCTTCGGCCGCGGTCAACGACAGCGTCGCGGTCGACCCGGCGCGGCTCGGTTTCGGCCGCGGCGATCGCATCGCGCTCAAGGCCCTGGGCAAGAAGTACGAGCCGGCGGCCGCGGCCCTGGCCAGCCTCGGCGTCGAGGACGTCGAGATCTACGTCAGCGAGACCCGGCCCGGCCAGGCCCGCGCGCTGTCGGCGTCGACGCCCACCTTGTGTCTGGGCGCCGACGTCGCCAGCGGCGCGACCACGATGGCCCGCTTCCTCCTCGGGCGCGCGGCGTGGCACCTGGCCGATCGCAGCGCGGCACTGCCCGAGCTCAAGGACGCCGAGGTGGTCTGGTACCTGGTCGCCGCGCTCAAGGCCGCCGAGCTGCCGGTGCCAGCCGCGCTCAGCACGCTGTGCGCCGGCGACGACGCCGCGGTCGCCGAGCGCACCCGGCTGATCGGCAAGCACCTCGCGCGCCGCGAGCGCAAGCTGATCGCCGCGCTGGGCGGGCGCCTGGGCGAGATCGCCGAGGTCGCGGCCTGGCGCCGGGCGGTCGTGGCCTCGGGCGGTCGTGCCGGCCTGGCCCTCGCTGGCGACCTCCACGTCGCGCTCGAGGCGGTCGACGTCGGTCGCGGTGGGCGGACCCTCGCGGTCGACGGGCTTGGCCTCGATCTCGCGGTGTGGACGGTGTCGTCCGGCTTCCTCGCGCTGCGCCGACGGCGGGGGCTGACCATCGACGGCGCGCCGGCGCCAGGAGGCCCGCGATGAGTGGCAGCGGCAGCGGCACCGACCCGTTCGCGCCCACCGCTGAGGGCGATTCCGACGACATGCAGTCCGAGCTCGACGCGTGGGACCGGACCTTCGACGCGCTCCATACCCCCGAGGAAGCCGCGCGCCAGGCCAGCGGTGAGCTGCGGCCGCCGGCGCTGTCGTCCGAGCCCGATGCCGCCGTGGCCGTGGCCGTCGTCGCGCCCGCGCCGTCCGCCGCGCGCGCCCCGGTCGCGCTCGACGCCTTCGCCGACGAGGAGCCGACCCGCGCGATGCACGTGCCCGGCGCGCTGCTCGACCTCGAGCCGGCGACGCCGGTCCCGGTGGCGCGGGCCGCCGAAGCGGTGACCGTCCCGACCGTGATCGCGGTGCCGGCGCTGGCGATCCCGCCCCAGCTGCCGCCGCCGCCTCGGTCGCCCGACGTCGACGAGACCGACTTCTCCGATCTCGGCTTCGACGGCAGCTCTCAATCGCTCGGCTCGCTGCTCGGGCCGGCGGCCGCGCCGCCACCGTCCGCGGCCCGCCGGCCTGGCCCGACCCCCGCGCGGACCGGCTTCGAGGAGGACGAGGTCTTCACCTCGGCGGTGCGCCCGGCCTCGGGCGGCCGCGACGCCAGCGCCAACCCCGACGCGACCCGGGTCGCGCCGGCGGCGACCTACCTGTTCGACGGCGATCAGACCGAGGAGCGGATACCGATCGCGGGCAAGGTCGATCGGCCGACCGCCCGCGGTGGGCGCACCGGGCCGGCGATCGTGCGACGCGAGCGCACCACCCCCGAGTTCGATCCCTTCGAAGGCGGAGAGGCGACCCGGGTCGGCGATCTCAGCGCGATCGAGCTGCTGGCCGCGACGCTCGAAGACATCGATCTCGTCGGGCCCGCTGTCGCCGCCAATCTCGATGACGAGGACGACTACCCGATGATCGAGGTGACCGAGCGCGCGCCGGTCGCGTCAGTCGACCCGGCCGCGGTCGACCCCGAGGTCGTGAGCGCGCCGGTCGCGGCGTCCGCGGGCGCGGCCGGGCGTCGGCTCGCGCACGTGGTCCGGCGCGGCAGCTCGGCGGCGATCGCCGTGCCGCGGACCGCGGCGATGCCGGTGCTGAAGCCGCCGGCCGCACCCGTCGTCGACCTCGACGGGGCCCCGGTCTCCGTGGCCTCGCCGTCGGAGATCGCGAGCGAGGCAGACGACGTCATCGCCGAGCTGTTTGCGTCCGACAGCGCGACGCCGACCGGCCCGGTGCCGGTGCCGCCGCCTGCGCAAGCCGCGCCGATGCCAGTCACGCCGCCGGTGGTCGCCGTCGAGCCGCTGGTGGCCGTCGCCGTCGCCGAGCCGATCGATGAGGTGTTCGACGATCGCACCGATGTCGTGCGGGCCCGCGCCGTGCCGGTCGCCGCTGCGCCGTCGGGCGCGTTCGAGGACGACGCCCGCACGCGCACGACGATGGGCGTGGTGTCGGCGCACCGCTTCCCGGCGCTGCCCGCGCCGCTGCCGCCGGTGTTCGACAGCGCGCCCCACGTCGAGCTGGCCCTCGACGAGCCCGAGCCGCTGCCGCCGCAGCCGAGCGCACCGACGGCGGTCGCGCCCTACGAGCTCGACCTGCCCGAGACGGAGCTCGAGCCGGAGCCCGTCGCCGTCCCGGAGCCCGTCGCCGTCCCGGAGCCCGTCGCCGGGCCGGAGCCCGTCGCCGTCCCGGTCGCCGTCGCCGAGCCGGTCGCCGAGCCGGTCGTGCCCGCGCGGCTCACACGCCGCGATCGCGCCGCGATCGATCCCACCCCCGAACTGCCGCCGGGCAAGTTCGGCGACGAGCTGCCCGCGCTCGACCTCGGTCGGCTGGCGCTGCCCGAACACGTCGAATTCGCGACCGGCGCCGACCCCAGCGAGGACGCTGCGCGCGCGCTGCTCTCGATCGAGCGCGAGCTCGAGCGCATCGACGAACCGCTCCAGGTCGCGGCCCTGCGGCTCGAGGCCGGCCGCCAGTACGAGCGCCTCGGCGACGGCGAACGCGCGCGGACCAGCTACGAGGCCGCGCTGCTGATCGATCCGCGCGCGGGCGCTACCCTGCGCGGCCTGCGCCGCCTGGCCCGCGGCACAGGCGATCTCGCCGACGCCACCCGCTGGCTCGAGCTCGAGCTCGCGATCGCCGGTCCGCTCGAGCGTCGGGCGCTCGGCCTGCATCGCGTCGACCTCCTCATGGCCGCCGGCGAGCAGGATCTGGCGCGGGTCTCGGTCGGCGAGCTGCTCGACGAGGCCCAGGGTGACGTCCGGGCCCAGCTGGCCCAGCTCGAGCTGGCGTTCCTTGACGGTCGCGCCGCCGAGCTCGACGAGGCCCTGGCCCGGCTGGCCGCGGCGCTCACCGATCCGGCGCTGCGCGCAGCCGCCCAGCTCGCGCGCGGTCACCTGGCCGAGCGTGGCGGCGATATCGACCGGGCCCACGCCGCCTTCGAGGCCGCGACCCAGGCCGATCCCGCTGCGATCGCTGCCTGGCTGGGCGACCTGCGCGTCACCGCGCCCACCGCGTGGGCGCCGCTGCTCGACGGCCTCGATCGCCAGCACGACGATCGCACCCTCACGGCGGCACTCGGCCTGCGCGCCGCGGTCGGCGGGCTCGGGACCGGGCTGGCCACCGCGATCGGCGCCGCGCCCGACGATGCGCTGGTGGTGGCCGAACTCGTCGATGACGCGATCGCACGCGGGCAGCTCGAGCCTGGCGTGCTGGCCGCGGCCGAGCGGGCCGAGGATCCGACGCTGCGCCGGCGCGCGGCGCTGTGGGCCGCCGGTCGCCTGACCGCGGTCGAGGCCGCCGAGGCAGCCGCCGTCGATGGCGACGCCGCAGCCGCGTCCGCCGAGCGTGCCGGGCTCATCGATCGGCTGTACCAGGCCGCGCAGGGCGCGATGGCTGACGATCTGGTCGCGAGCGCCGCTCGCGTCGAGCGCGCGCTGGCCGCGGGTGAGCCCGCGGTCGCCGGTGCGGAGCTCGCGGCCCGCACGGCCGCCGGCCAGGCCACCGAGTTCGAGCGGGCGATGGCCGCGACCCTGTTCGTGATCGCCGGTCGCACCGACGACGCGGTCGCGCTGGCCCCGACCGAGACCGACGCGGCGGCGCCCAGCCCGGCGGCCACCGACGTCTGGGCCCAAGTCCTCGGCGTCGCCCGTGGCGCCGGCGCCCGGGCCGCGCTGTACGAGGCCCAGACCAGTCGCGACGACGAGCGCCTCGATCCCCGGATGTCGGCCGCGATCGCCGCCGCCGCCGCCGATCAGGCCGCCGACCCGGCCCAGCCCGACACCCTTCGCCGCGCGATCGCGGCCTGGGCGCGCGTCGAAGATCTCGGCGGCGACATCGAGTGGGCCCAG
>JAYVSF010000520.1:0-3664 GCA_043775605.1 Myxococcales bacterium | reverse complement strand
CCGCTGGCCAAGCTCGACAGCGTAGCGGTGCCGAGCTTCTCCGGGGCCATGGAGAACCTCGGCCTGGTCACCTACGCCAGCGAGTACCTGGTCGCGTCGCCGGCCCGGCCGCCCAGCGATCTGCGCCGCGAGTACCTCGCGATCGCCGCCCACGAGCTGGCCCACCAGTGGTTCGGCAACCTGGTGTCCCTGACCTGGTGGGACGACCTCTGGCTCAACGAGTCGTTCGCGACCTGGCTGGCCAGCCGGGTCCTCGTCGACCTCGATCCTCGACGGGATCTGCTGACCGATCGGCGGCGGTCGCGGGCCGAGGCGATGGCGCGCGACCGGCGGCCGCGAGCGCCGGCGGTGCGGCGGGTGGTCGCGACCTCGGCCGAGGCCGACGCCGCCTTCGACCCGCTGGCCTACGACAAGGGCGCGACCGTGCTGGCGATGTTCGAGCGCGCGATGGGCCCCGACCGCTTCCGCGACCTTGTCCGCGGCTTCATCACCGCCCACGCCGGGGCCAGCGCGACCGCCGACGAGTTTGCCGCCGAGCTCGCCGCCGGCGGACCCGAGCTCGCGGCCGGCCTGACGTCGTTCCTCGATCAGCCCGGCGTGCCGAGGGTCGAGCTGACCCTCGACTGCACCGGCGCCCCGACCGCGGTCGCGGCCGTGACCCGGGCGCTGCCGGTCGGCGCCACCGCCGCCGTCGCCGCCAGCTGGCGGTTCCCGCTGTGTGTCCGCTTTCCGGACCCGAGCCACGCCGGTACGATCGTCGAGCGCTGCGGCTGGGTCGACGGCTCGGTCGGCCTGGTCGAGCTCGGCACCCGGACCTGTCCGCGCTGGCTGGTCGGCGACGCGGGCGGCGCTGGCTACTACCAGGTCACGTACGCGCCGGCCCTGGCCACGGCGCTCCTGGCCCGGCTGGGCGAGGTGCCGGTGGTCGATCGCGGGACCCTGGCGGAGGGCGTGATCGCCGAGCTGTCCGGCGGCCGGACCGACCTCGCGACCGCGCTGGCCTGGGCCGAGCGGCTGCTGGCCGCGCCCGATCGCCACGACACCATCACCGCGGTCGAGGTCCTCGACTCCATCGCCGATCAGCTCGGCGCCGACGCCCGGCCGCGCTGGCGGGCCTGGCTGCGGACCCACCTCGGCGCTCGCGCCCGCGGCGCCGGGCTCAAGGGCAAGGTCGGCGAGACCGCGGCGGCGGCGGCGGCCCGCCGGAGCCTGCTCGAGCTGGTCGGCGTGGTCGGCGGCGAGCCGGCGGTGATCGCGCAGGGCGAGGCCGCGGCCCGCGGCTGGCTCGACGGCCACGGTGCCTTGCGCGGCGACGATCTCGCGCTCGCGCTGCGGCTGGCGGCGGCCGGCACCGACCTTGCGCTGTTCGGCCGGCTGCGGACCGCGCTCGGCGCGACCACCGATCACGCGACGCGGCACATGCTGATCGACGCGCTGGCGGCGGCGACCGCGCCGGCGCAGGTCGAGCACGCGGTCGAGGCCGCGTTCACCGATCCGCTCGACGCGTTCGAGCTGGTCGACCTGCTCGGCGAGCTGCTGGCCAGCCCGGCGGCCCAGGACCGGGCCTGGGCGGCGCTGGTCCAGTCGCCGGCGACCCTGGCCTCGCGCCTGCCGGCCGCGGCCTGGCCGCTGCTCGCCGCCCGCACCGAGCACCTGTGCACGCCGGCCCAGCGCGCCGAGGTCGCGGCCATCTTCGAGCCGCGCGCCCGCACCGATCAGCCCGTGGCCCTCGCGCTGGCCGACGCCCTCGAGGCGATCGACGATTGCGTCCTGCGCCGCGCGTCGCACGCGGCTGGCGTCCGCGCTGCGCTCGGCGGTCCGTGACCCGACCGGGGGCTACACCCGCGCGCGACGGTCGGCCATGCCGGGCACGTCGCGCTGGTCGTGGCCGACGAACAGCTGGCGCGGCCGCCCGATCTTCTGCTCCTTGTCGTCGACCAGCTCCTCCCACTGCGCCAGCCACCCGGCCACGTGCGGGATCGCGAACATCACCGGGAACATGTCGACCGGCACGCCGAGCGCGTCGTAGATGAGGCCGCTGTAGAAGTCGACGTTCGCGCGGCCACCGTCGACACCAGCATGCCCATCGGGTGGGCGTCGTGGTTGAAGCCGTCCATCAGCTTCTTGACGTTCTCGCGCACCATCGTGTGCAGCTTGATCTCCTGCTCCCAGCCGGCGTACTCGGCCTTGGTCGGCAGCTCGCCGTTGAGCAGCAGCCACACGTTCTCGAGGTAGCTGGTCTTCTCGGCCGGGAATGCTGCGGCCACCGGCGCACGAGCCGGCAGACCACCGCAGGGGCGGGGTGGCGCGCGAAAACCTTGCGCGGGTTCGGCGGACGCGTCAGGGCGCGTCGACGCCAGCGTCGATCATGACCGGATCGGGGCACTGATCGGTGGGAGGCAGGGCCGGCAGCGAGGTGATGTTGGTCACCCGGACCGCGGCGAAGGTCGAGGGCTCGACCGGGACGCCGCCCTGGCAGGGGGCGTCGGAGCCGAGGCAGACGGTGCCGGTCAGGGTGCCGCACACCAGGTCCACCGACTTGATCGTGCCGTTGATCGTCACCTGCGAGCCCAGCTTCGAGCCCGAGATCGGGTTGGCCATGCCGTCGAAGGTGCCGACCACCGCGGCGGCGAACGACGCGGTCGAGTCGACCGTGACGCCGTTGGCGGTGAGCGCGGCGCCGACCGACAGGCGCGGCGGCGGATCGACGCCGGGCGGCGCCGACAACGGCTGGTAGGTGCCGTTGAGCTTGACTGGCGAGGCGTTGAGGTCGATGTCCCAGGTCACGAACAGGTGCAGGTTGGTGCCCAGCGCCTTGATCGCGAGGTACCAGGTGCCGTCGATGTTGGCGATGTCGGCCATCGGCCGGTCGGTGGTGCTGGCGTCCACGACCGGATTCAACGTGTTGTTGAATTCGTCGAATCGCTTGTTGGCGTCGACGCAGGCTCCCAGGCCGGCGACCGCGACGAGGAGCGTGACCGCGCTGGTTGACAGGGCCTTCTGCATCGACGCAAACTTTCGCTCGCGTCGGGTACCGACGTCAAGGCCGAGTTCCCGAACCAGGCGAGCATTCATGCGACCCACCTCCCGTCTCGCGACGTCGTTGCTGCTTGCGGCTGCCGCACTTCCTGCGGCCACCGCCCACGCCGGCGGCTTCAGCGCCACCCGCTTCGGCGGCGAGCACGGACACCCGGCCACCGACGATCCGACGGCGCTCTACTACAACCCCGCCGGCCTGGCGTACGGTCACGGCACGCGCATCGAGATCGAGGGGCTGTTCGTCTACCGCACCGTCGACTACGACCGCGATCCGGGCGACATCGACAAGGACAACCAGGCCAACCCGTCGGCCGACTACATCGCCGCGACCTCTGGCCACGGCAGCCTCGCCAACGTCATCGTCAGCCCGTTCGTCGGGGTGGCGACCGACTTCGGCATCGACGGCTTCGGCGCCGGCCTCGGGCTCTACGCCCCGTTCGGCGGCCAGGCGTCGTGGGACCAGAACAGCGCGTACAAGGGCAACACCACGTTCCCGGGCGCGATCGACGGCCCGGCCCGCTGGTCCGCGATCGAGGGCGAGCAGCGCTCGGTCTACGTGTCGGCCGGCGCCGGCTGGCGGACCAAGACCGGCAAGTTCGGCGTCGGCGGCGCGATCAACCTGATC
>JAYVSF010000519.1:0-9231 GCA_043775605.1 Myxococcales bacterium | reverse complement strand
GGGGCCGCGGTCCCGCCCGGCGACTACCGGGTCACGGTGACCGTCGGCGGCCTGGTCGCGCACAAGGTCATCCACGTGCTGGCCGCGCCGACCTGGCGGGTCATGCCCGCCAACCTCGCCGGCGCCGACCTGGTGTGGGGCCCGCACGAGAACATCCGCATCTCGCAGCACAACACCAGCATCCCGGCCGGCAGCACGCTCACGATCCTGCCCGGCACCATCGTCATGGTCGACACCACCGGCGGCCTCGAGGACGGCACGCTGATCCTCGTCAACGGCCAGCTCGACGCCACCGGCACCTGGAACCGGCCGCTCCACTTCTTCTCCGAGCGCGGCCCGGCGGCAATGACCCACGCCATCACCAGCTCGCTGTCGAACCCCAACGCCTGGCGCGGGATCTTCTTCTACAACAACGGCTCGTCGAACCTGAAGTGGACGGTCCTGACGGGCGCCGGCAACGGCGTGGTGGTCAGCCACCCGCGGCCGCCGATCCTCAACCTGACCGGCACCCACAACCTCACCGCCGAGGACGACGTGCTGGTCGACAGCACCGGCATGATGTTCCAGAGCCCGGGCACCGGCACCTTCCGGATCCGGCGGTCGTTGATCTCGCGCGTCGGCATCGGCGCCGAGTTCCTGTCCTCGGGCCACAACCTCCTGATCGAGGACAGCTGGTGGACCGGCATCGGCCGCGGGCCGACCACCCCGATCCGCTACGACGGCGACGGCATCCACGTCGACGGCGCCGGCTCGACCCAGGTCATCCGCCGCTGCATCATCGCCGACATCGGCGACGACGGCATCGACCACTCGAACTCGACGTTCTCGCTCGAGGACTCGATCATCCACGGCGTCAACGACAAGGCGATCAGCATGACCGGCGGCCTGGTCACGATCCGCAACTCGCTCATCTACGACGCCGGCTCGGGCGTGCGCGGCACCGCCAAGGTCTACAACAGCACGATCGCCGTCGGCAGCTCGCCGATCGCGAACCCGGTGGTGGTCAGCGAGAGCATCATCTGGCCCGGCAGCGTCCCGACCTGCGGCCCCGCGGTCGACCACTCCATCGTCGGCAACGCCGCCGACCTCGGCTGTGGCGTCGGCAACCTCTCGGCCAATCCGATGTTCACCAATCCAGCGCAGTGCGACTACACGCCGGCGGCCGGTTCGCCCGCGCTCCACGCCAGCACCGCCGGCGGCCGCATCGGCTGGCTGGGCTTCACGTCCTGGTAGCCGCTGGCCGGTCGGGCTCCTGGCGACCGACGACCTGGCTACTGCAGTTGCCGGCGACCGGATGATCGCCGCGACGGTGGTGCAAGTGGCCGAGATGACCGGCCCGCACCGCCGCTGCGCTGGCCCCGAGCTTGCTCTCTCCGAGGCCGTGCGTACCGCCGTGAAGCTCGCGTCCTCCGCCCTCCTGGCCTCGTTCGCCGTCCACGCCGCGCCCGCGGCCGCCGACAACCCGGCCTGCCGTCCGCCGACCGTGATGGTCGTGCTCGACAAGTCGAGCTCGATGCGGACCGGGACGATCGGCGGGGTGACCAAGTGGACCATCGCGGTCAGCGCGCTCAGCCAGGTCATGGCGCAGATCCAGGACCACGCCAACGTCGGCCTGATGACGTTCCCGCGGCCCAACGAGTGCGGGCCCGGCGGGCTCGATGTCGCGCCGGCCTTGAACAACCGGCAGGCGATCCAGAACGCGCTGGCCACGCCGCCGCCGACCTCCGGCTTCTACACCCCGATGGCGCAGACCCTCGAGGTCGCGGCCCTGGAGCCGACCCTCATCAACGCCCCTGCCCCGCGCTTCGTCGTGGTCATCACCGACGGCTGGCAGTGGTGCTCGCCTTACGATCCCGCGACCCGGTTCGACGGTGTCGACGCGATCGGCTCGCTCAACGGCGCCGGCGTCACCACCTACGTCGTCGGCTTCGGCGGCGCGGTCGACGCCCAGGCGCTCAACCGCATGGCGGTCGCGTCCGGCACCGACCTGCCCGGCTGCAACCCGGCCAACACCGACCCGGCCAGCGCGCACCAGTGCTACTATCAGGCCGACAACTCGGCGACGCTGGTCGCGGCGCTGCAGCAGATCGCGGCCCACGTCGCGGTCGAGACCTGCGACGGCCTCGACAACGACTGCGACGGGCTGATCGACGAGGATCTGGTCCGCGACTGTGCGTCCGCGTGCGGCAGCGGCACCGAGACCTGCAGCGCCGGCGCCTGGGGCAGCTGCACCGCGCCCGCGGTCGAGCACGAGGCCTGCAACGGCGTCGACGACGACTGCGACGGCATCGTCGATCCCGGCTGCGATTGCGTGATCGGCACCACCCGCACCTGCGGCGAGCCCAGCGACGTCGGCGCCTGCCAGCCGGGCGTGCAGACCTGCGGCGCCGATGGCACCTGGGGCTCGTGCGCGAACTCGGTCGGCGCGATCGCCGAGATGTGCAACGGCGTCGACGACGACTGCGACGGCGTGGTCGACAACGGCGCCAGCGTGCTCGGCTGCCAGACCGACGAGGTCTGCAACGCCGGCAACTGCCAGCCGGCCGCCCCGGTGACCCCGCCCGACGACGAGACCGATCCCAACGGCGGCGACGGCGTGCCCGGCGGCTGCGGCTGCTCGACCGACGGTGGCCAGGGCGGCGCGGCGGGTGGGCTGCTGCTGGCGCTCGGCGTCGCGTTCGCCGTGCGGCGCCGCCGCTCGTCGGCGAGCTGAGGCGCGGCCTCGCTTGACGGCGCTCAGCGGAGGAGGACGAGCTCTTCGGCGGTGGTCGGATGGACCGCGAACGTGCGGTCGAAGTCGTCCTTGGTCGCACCCATGGTGACCGCGATGGCGGCGGCTTGCACGATCTCGGGGGCGTCGGCGCCGACCATGTGGACGCCGAGGACCTTGCGATCGGCGGAGTCGACGACGAGCTTGATCAGGACCTGGGTCGCGCGGCCGGTGAGGGTGTGGCGCATGGGCCGGAACCGCGTGGCGAAGACCGTGACGTCGTGACCGCGGGCGCGGGCGACCTCCTCGGACAGGCCGACGGTGGCGGCCGGCGGCTGGGCGAAGACCGCCGTCGGGATGTGGTCGTGGACCACCGGGGTCGGGCGACCACCGAACACGGTGTCGGCGACGGCGTGGCCCTCGCGGATCGCGATCGGGGTCAGCGCGATCCGGCCGGTGACGTCGCCGACCGCGTAGATGTGGGGGACCCGGGTGCGCGACCACTCGTCGACGGGGACCGCGCCGCGGGCGTCGACCGCGACCCCGGCGGCCTCGAGGCCGAGCCCGGCAGTGTTCGGGGTGCGGCCGACCGCGGCCATGACCAGATCGACGGTGTGGACGGCGCCCGTGGTGAGGGTGGCGACCAGACCGGCGCCGGCGCGGCTGATGCGGGCGACCTCGGCGCCGGCGGCGACCGCGATGCCGTGACCGGCCAGGCCGTCCTCGACGGCGGCGCGGACGTCGGCGTCGAAGCCGGGCAGGACCTGGGCGCCGCGGTGGGCGAGCACGACCGTGGCGCCGAGGCCGGCGAAGATGTGGGCGAACTCGACGCCGATGTAGCCGCCGCCGAGGATGAGGACGCGCGGCGGCAGGGCCGGCAGGTCGAAGACCCGATCGGAGCTGACCGCGAGCTCGCCGCCGGGCACCGTGAGCTGGCGGGGCGCGCCGCCGGTGGCGACCAGGATGTACGCAGCGCGCAGCCGCTGGCCGGCGACCTCGACGGTGTGGGCGTCGACGAGCTGGGCGCGGCCGTCGTGGATCGCGACGCCGTGACGGCGCAGGTTGCCGACGTAGAGGTCCGACAGCCGCCCGATCTCGCGATCCTTGGCCGCGATCAGCGTGGCCCAGTCGTGACGGGCCGGCCCGATGTCCCAGCCGAAACCGCGCGCGTCCTCGAGCATCGCCGCGACCTCGGCGGCGTAGACCATCAGCTTCTTGGGCACGCAGCCGCGGATCACGCAGGTGCCGCCCCAGCGGTGGGCCTCGGCGATCGCGACCCGGGCGCCGTGGCTAGCAGCGATGCGCGCGGCGCGGACGCCGCCCGAGCCACCGCCGAGGACGAACAGATCGACGTCGAAGTCGGGATCGGGCGTGTAGGTGGTCATGGCAGGTCGACTCCGCGATCGGCGCACAGGGCGCGGGCCAGCTCGAGGTGCGGACCGCGCAGGCCGCGGCCGAGGTCCTTGGCGCTGGCGCCGTCGCCGGCCTGACAGGCCGCGAGCACGGCGGCCTCGCGCTCGACCGGACCGAGCTCGATCGCCGCGATCGACGTCGGCCGCGGCAGGCGGCGGGGATCGCCGACCTCCTCGTCGGCGGCGCCGCGGGTGAGGAAGCCGTAGACATCGCCGGGCGGCACGCCCTGCGCCACCAGCGCGCGGGCGCTGTCGAGCTGGGCGTCGACCACCGCCAGGAGCTGCTCGTACGCCACCGCGCCGACCAGCGGCCGGCCGTTGACGAACATGGTCGGGGTGCCGGTGGTGCCGAGCGCCGAGCCGGCTGCGCCGTCAGCCATCACCGCGTCGCGGTGGCGGTGATCGTCGAGCGCGGCGGCGATCGCGGCCGGATCGAGGCCGGCCTGGGCCGCGAGGTCGAGGATCACCGGGCGGGTCAGCGGCCCGGCGAACCCGAACAGGAGGTCGTGCAGCGGCCACATCTTGCCGGTGCGGCCGGCCTCGACCGCGGCCTCGGCGGCGAGATCGGAGTCGGCGTGGTTGGGCAGCGGCAGGTGGCGCAGCACCACCCGGACGTCGTCGGGGCGCTCGTGGCGCAGCCGGGTCAGGGTCGGCGCCAGCCGGGCGCAGAACGGACACTCGAAGTCGCTCCACACCACGATCGTCACCAGCGCGTCGTCGGGGCCGTCGCTCTGGCCGGGCAGGCCGAGGCCGACGCGGTAGGTGCGATCGACGTCGAGCTCGCGCTGCAGCTTGGGCGGATCCACGACGTCCGCGCGGACCCGGCCGTCGGCGATCAGCGCGGCGTAGAGATCGGGCGGGTGGGTCCTCGCCACCGCGCGGGCCCGGGCCAGCTCGTCGGCGAGCAAGAGCGCGAACAAGGACAGGCCGCGGGCGCCGTTCACCGCCCGGCCGTTGACGAAGAAGGTCGGGGTGCCGGTCATGCCGAGGCGATCGCCGTCGACGAGATCGGCCTGGACCACGGCCCGGGCCCGGCCGCTGTCGAGGTCGGCGCGAAACCGCGCGAGGTCGAGCCCGAGCTGGCTGGCGTGCAGCTCGACCGCGGCGCGATCGACCTGGCCGTGGACCGCGAACAGGCGATCGTGCATCGGCCAGAACCGGCCCTGCAGCCCGGCGGCGGCCGCGGCCTCGGCGGCGAGAGTCAGGTCGAGATCGAGCGGATGATGACGGAAGACCCAGCGGATCTGGCCGGGGTACAGGCGATCGAGCTGGGCGAGCGTGGCCTGGGCCCGGTTGCAGTACTGGCACGCGAAGTCGGAGAACTCGACGATCGTGATCGGCGCGGCGGCCGGGCCGCGGCGGGGCGCGTCGCCGAGCGGGACCGCGTACACCGCGGTCGGATCGAACCCCGGCCGGGTCGACGCGTCGTCGGAGTCGTCGAGCTGAGCCGCCGCCGGCCGCGTCGGCAGCGCGACCAGCGCGGCGCAGGCCAGGAGGGCGACGGCGAACACCCGCCGCAGATCACCGAGGGACATCGCCGGACAGGCTAGCACTCCTCGGCCGGCGCCGCGGTCGAGGGCCCACCGTGCTATCCTCGACGGCGGGCGAGTAGCCAAACGGTAAAGGCGGCCGGCTTAAACCCGGTGTCATCTATGGGTTCGAGTCCCATCTCGCCTACGGCTAGAATCGCGGCGTGGAGACCCTCTACCGCCGGCCCCTGCCCGACGACGCGATCGGGTTCTCGTCGCCCGAGGGCCAGGCGATCTTCGCCGAGGCCCTGGCCGGCGGGACGATGGGCGGCTACTTCGCGCTGGCCGAGCAGTTCCACACCCAGTCCGATCCGGCGTTCTGCGGCCTCGGCTCGCTGGTGGTGGCGCTCAACGCGCTCGCGATCGATCCCGGCCGGCTGTGGAAGGGGCCGTGGCGCTGGTTCAGCGAGGACCTGCTCGACTGCTGCGTGACCCTCGATCAGGTCCGCGCCCAGGGCATCGACCTCGACACGATGGCCTGCCTGGCCCGCTGCAACCGCGCCGAGGTCGAGGTGGTGCGGCCCGGCCTCGACGACGATCCGCTGCGGGCGGCGGTGCTCGCCGCCAGCGCCGGTCCCGGCACCGTGCTGATCGCCGGCTACGATCGCGCGGCGATGGGCCAGACCGGCAGCGGCCACTTCTCGCCGCTCGGCGGCTACCACCGCGGTCGCGACCTGGTGCTCGTGCTCGACGTCGCCCGCTTCAAGTACCCGCCGCACTGGGTCGGGCTGGCCCGGCTGGCGGCGGCGATGCGGACCATCGATCCGACCAGCGGCCGGTCGCGGGGCTGGGTCCGGCTGCGGCGGCGCGCGGGGCTCGAGCCGATCGGCTTCACCCTGACCTGCGGCAGCTGCTCGTGGCGCGAGATCGCACACCGGCTCCGCGACGTGATGGCGCGCCCGTGGCCGGCCGAGACCACGCTGGCGGCGGTGGCCACGGCCCTGGTGCCGCTGGCCGCGCACGTGAGCCTGCGCAAGAGCGACGCGCCCGATCACGAGGCCGCGGTCGAGCGGGCGCTGGCGGCGTTGCGCGCGACCGAGGCCCACCAGGTGGCCCGCACCGTCGGTGACGGACCGGCCGCGGTCGCCGTCGCGGCGCTCCTGCTGGTGTTCGCGCACCGGCACGCGCCCGGCCCCGGTCAGCTGGCCGACGACCTGGCCCGGCTCGACGGCGAGGCGATGGCCGCGCCGGTCCTCGCTGTCGAGCTCGAGCAGCTCGCGGCGCAGAGCGACGCGCTGCGCGGGCTGCAGGGCACCGCCTGACCGCCGCCCCGAGGCTCCGAGCGGAGCTCGGGCCGGGGTTGCGCTCTTGAGATCGGGACCAGGGTCGCCCCGGTGCCGCCCGGTGCCGATCGATCGATGACAGAGAGTCGGATTCTGGCCGACCCTCCGACGAATCACCAGCCGGGGTGGGTGGCCTTGCAGGCGGCCTCGAACGCGGCGGCGGCGGGCTGGGCCTCCTTCTCCATCGACACCTCGCAGGTGACGTAGTGGTCGGCGCCCTGCTTCCACCACGCGATGACCAGCTCGCGGCGGTCGCCGAGCGCCACCACCATCGTCCGGCTGTCGGACGACTTCTCGTCGCGCTCGACGGTGCCCGCGCTGGCGAGCTGGGCGAAGTTGACCTTGTCGGCGACCGCGGCCCAGTCCTTGGCCACACAGGTGCCGTCGCAGTTGGTGCCGACCCCGTACTTGGTCATGAAGCCGAAGCTGGCGTCGTCGGGTGGCTTGACGTCGCCGGGGATGACGCCCTCCTTCCAGCCCTTGGGCGTGACCCACGACAGGTTGTGGCGCTCGTCGCGCGCGGTCACGAACTCGAGCTTGCCCTTGAGCTCGGCCGGCACCGCCGCGTTCGCCGTCGCCGGATCGGCGTCGGGCGCCTTGCCACCACCACCGCCACCGCCGCCGCCACCCTTGCCGCAGGCCGCGGCGGCGCCGATCGCGAGCACGAACACGAACCGGTTCTTCTTCATGGGCGCCATCCGACGCCGCCGCCCGCCGGCGGTCAAGGGCCGTCGCGCCCCACGGATTTTCGTGGGCCGACCGCGGCCGGGCGTCAGCTCCGTGAGGTCCGCGCCACGCCAACCTCGTGAACCTGCTCGGCCCGTCGACGGAACGGCGGTTGCAACGTGGCCACCGGATGATCTCGCCAGGAGACGCCTCGTGATCCAGCGGCTCGCCCCCCTCCCCTTCCTGTTCGTCGTCGCCTGTGTCGATCCGTCCGGCCCGCCGCCGGTCCCGCCGCCACCGTGGGGCGCGCCGATCACCGGCGGCACCATGCTGGTCACGCGCGACGGCCGCCACGCCGTGATTGCCGACCCCGATCGCGATCGGGTGCTGTCGGTCGACCTCACCACGCGCCAGGTCGTCGTCGAGCTGGCGCTGACCCGCGGCGATCAGCCGGGCCGGCTGGTCGAGGACGGCGCGGGTCGGATCCACGTCGCGCTCCGGCACGGCGGCGGGTTGCTCACCCTCGACAGCGCCGCCACCGGTCACGTCCTCGCCCGCCGCCCGGCCTGCCCCGAGCCGCGCGGCGTGGCCTGGGATCCCGCGACCGACGTCGTCCACGTCGCGTGCGCGGGCGGCGAGCTGGTGACGTTCCCGGCCGCGGGCGGCGACGCGACCCGCCGGCTGCGCCTCGACCGCGATCTGCGCGACGTCGTGGTCAGCGGCGACCAGCTCGTGATCACGCGGTTCCGCACTGCCGAGGTCCTCACCGTCGACGCCGCCGGCGCCGTGCTCACCCGGCTCGCGCCACCGCCGCTCGAGCGCTTCGGGGTCGCCGGCAACCAGCGCACGCCCGAGATCCCGGCGTTCCCGGCGATCGCGGCGGTGGCGTGGCGCGCGATCGGCCTGGCCGACGGCCGGGTGCTGATCAGCCATCAGCGCCAGCTCCAGGGTCAGCTCGGCACCACCGACGACGGCTATGACGGCGGCTGCGGCGGTCGGGCCGAGGCCGCGTTGGCCACCGCGCGCCCGGGCGAGATCCCGGTCCCGATCCGGACCTCGGCGGTCGGCGCGCTGCCGGTCGACGTCGCGGTCAGCCGCAGCGGCGATCGCTTCGCGGTCGTGCTGGCCGGCACCCGCATGATCCAGGTCGTGGCCGCGGCCGCGCTCGACCAGCCCGATCAGGGCCAGGGCTGCATGATGGTGCCGCCGACCACCGGCGACGCGACGCCCGGCAACCAGTTCAGCGACGACCTCGGCGTGCCGACCTCGATCGCGTACACGCCGGCCGGCGAGCTCGCGGTGTTCTATCCCGAGCTGCCCGGCCTGGTGCTGCACACCGACACCACCGCGCGCACGATCACGCTGCCGGGCGCGATCGGCTACGATGCCGGCCGCGCGCTGTTCCACCGCCAGACCACCGCCAAGCTGGCGTGCGCGTCGTGTCACCCCGAGGGCGGCGACGACGGCCTGGTCTGGGACTTCGTCGGCATCGGCCGCCGCCGCACCCAGAACCTGAGCGGCCACATCCTGGATCGCGCGCCGTACCACTGGTCGGGCGATCTCGACGATCTGCCGACGCTGATGACCGAGGTCTTCACCGGCCGGATGGCGGGCGGTGCGCTCACCGCCAC
>JAYVSF010000518.1:0-1707 GCA_043775605.1 Myxococcales bacterium | reverse complement strand
TGTCCACCCCGGTCGCCCACGCTGCCTGCGGAAACGGCGGCAACGTCGCGGCAACCTGTCCACAGGGTTGTCTCCTCGGGTCGCGTCAGCCCGAACTAGGCCGCGAGAGCCTGCCGACCGCCGGCGACCACGTCCATGTGACACTGACCCCGTGGATGAATGGATCGGTGCGGGACTCGGCCTCGGCTACGCCGAGGTCGCCAAACCGATCATCGACCTCGCGGTCGGTCTCACCGCGGCCGACGACCTGGGGCACGTCGTCGCCACGCTCGAAGCCGACGGCTGGATCTATCGCGGCGACGCTGGCACCACCAGCAGCTACTTCGCCGGCACCATCGACGAAGCGGCCGTCTAAATGGCGAGCTCGGCGCGTCCACCATCGCCTACCGCCACGCACTGGTGACCCGCCCGCCCGAAGCGGCCGCCGACACCGCCACGTCGATCACGCCGACGCTGTACTGGAAGCTCGACGACACCTCGGGCAACCCGACCGACGCGAGCGGGTCCGCGCACCCGGGCATGGCGTCGGGCACCGGCATCACCCGCAGTTCCGCCCCCGCCGTCGGTGCCGGGACGGCGTGGTCGAACTACACCGAGGCACTCTGGATCAAGACCTCGACCACGACCGGCGGCGGGCTCATCGGCTTCACCGACGGCAGCGCCGCCACGACGACGGCATCGAGCTCGGACCGGATGATGTACGTGACCAACGCGGGCACCATCGACCTCGGCTCGACCGGCGCCGTCGTCGTGACATCGCCATCGGCCTACAACGACGGCGCCTGGCACCACGTCATCCGCCAACAACACCGTCGTCAACTTCACCGGTTACTGGCACGTCGGCTGCACCAAGCTCACCGGCTGGCCGTCGGCCCCGACGAGCTCCTACCTGGCCGGCACCATCGACGAGGTCGCCGTGTACCCGGTCGAGCTCTCCGACGCCGACGTGCACGCCCAGTTCCTCGCCGGCCACGGCACGCATCCGGATCATTGCTCAGGCCCACCACTCGATAGCGAGCAGCCGCTCCACCACCGCCGGGCTGATGCGCATGCGCACGACCTCGGCCGGGGTTCCGCGGCCCTGTTGACGCTGCCCTGACGCGGCCGTGCGAACCGTGGCGCGATCCGAAGGGTCCTCTTACCCACCTCGTTGGTTCCCGTTGATAGAAAGGAGCCCGTCGTACGACCCCCCGAACGACGGGACCCGGATGAGGAGCCGATGAAGCGCAACCACGCCATGGCCGTCGCCGCCGCCGCCGCCATGATCGGCGCCGCTGGCATCGTGACCGTTGCCGCGCTCACCGGAGCATCGGTGTTCGGCTTCCACCTCGGTTCGAAACCACAGACCGTGGCCATCGCCGAGGCGCCGACCACCACCGAGGCGACGGTCGACCCCCAGGCCACCCAGCCGCCGACCACCGATACCCTTCCCCCGGTGGTCGTCGTGCAGACGGAGTTCGTCGACCAGTACGTGACCCTGACCGTGCCCGCCGCGCCCGTCGCCTACCAGCAGGCCGCCGCACCGGCCGACCCCGACCCGTACCCGTCGCCCACCCAGACCCAGCCGACCGCGCCGCCGACGGCGGCGACCCAAGCTCCGGCCACCGCTGCCCCGGCGACCCAAGCCCCGGCCACCGCCGCGCCGGCCACCGTCGCCACCGTGGCCCCCACGACCACCAGCTCCACGCTGTTCGACCTGGCGAAGTA
>JAYVSF010000517.1:0-4631 GCA_043775605.1 Myxococcales bacterium | reverse complement strand
TCAGCCGATCGGAGGACGCTGGAGCGGCGGCACGGTCTCGCCGTCATCGAGCGCGCGCAGCGGCGTCAAGGCCACGGTCATCGGCTGACGGCAGATGGTCGCGAGCCCTATCGCATCGGGCGCCGGCCCACCCTGCGCGCTGGCGGAGCAGGAACACGCCGCCGGCGTGCCCGAGCATCCGCCTGCGTGGCGATCCGGCGAAGAATCCTGCTGCGCGGCCTCACATGCGTCGCCGCTGCACATCGCGCACTCGCGACACCCGAGGGCCTGCGCACCGGCGCCGAGCCAGAGCGCCACCAGTAGCGCGACGATGATGGCGGTCAGCCGCAACGTGGCCTCAGTCTAGTCACGCGAGCCTCGACCGGTCAACGGAGTCCGAGCGCCGCCGTCGGCGACCTGGTCACACCGCGTCGTGGGCCGAGCCCCGCATGGCTCGGGCGCGCCTGCACCCGACCCTGGCGCTGCCTAGGTCACGGAGTCCAGCGCCCGAGCTGTGCACTCGAAGAGGAATCAGGCGGCGGCCGGGCGGTCAGTCGCGTGCCTTGAAGTCCTCGGAGCGGACCCCGTAGCGCTTGAGCAGGCGGTGCAGGCTCTCGCGCTCGATGCCGGCGCGGCCCGCCGCTTCGGTGACGTTGCCGCGAAACTCGCGCATGAGCGAGATGAGGTACTCGCGCGAGGCGCGATCGCGGGCGAGGTCGACGACCTCGCGGTAGGTGAGCAGGCTCTCGGTGCCGCGGGTGAGCCGGGGCCGCTGGGTCGCGGCGACCTCGTCGGGCAGGGCCTCGAGCTCGATCCGCGGGCCGTCGGTGACCGCGATCGCGCGCTCGATCGCGTTCTCGAGCTCGCGGACATTGCCGGGCCACCGGTAGTGGACGAGCGCGGTGAGGGCCTCGGCGGTGAAGCCCTCGGGGGTGCCGTGGCGACGGTGACGCTCGAGCAGGAACGCGGCCAGGGTCGGAATGTCCTCGCGGCGCTCGCGCAAGGGCGGCAACGCGAGGCCGAGGACGTTGAGCCGATAGAAGAGATCTTCGCGGAACTGACCGCCGGCGACCCGCGCCTTGAGGTCGACGTTGGTCGCCGCGATCACCCGGACGTCGATCTCGCGCTCGTCGCTGGCGCCGACTCGCCGGACCCGCCGCTCCTGGAGCACGCGGTTGAGCTTGACCTGCATGGCGAGCGGGAGATCGGCGATCTCGTCGAGCAGGATCGTCCCGCCCGCAGCCTCCTCGAACAGGCCACGGCGGTCGGTGGTCGCGCCGGTGAACGCGCCCTTGACGTGCCCGAACAGCTCGCTCTCCAGCAGGTTCTCGGGGATCGCGCCGCAGTTGATCGCGACGAAGTGCCCGGCCTTGCGCTCGCCCGAGTTGTGGATGCCGCGGGCGACCACCTCCTTGCCGGTGCCGCTCTCGCCGGTGATCAACACGGTGGCGTCGCTGGCGGCGGCGCGATGCATGAGCGCGAGCACCGGGGTCATCGCCGGGCTGCGGGTGACCAGGTTGTCGATGCGCGCCATGCCGGCCAGAGCCCGGCGCAGGTCGCGGGCCTCCTGGCGCAGGCGGCGACGCTCGAGCGCACGCTCGACGACCAGCAAGGCCTCGTCCGGCTCGAACGGCTTGGTCAGGTAGTCGAACGCGCCCTGGCGCATGGCGTCGACCGCGGCCGGCACCGTCGCGTACGCGGTCATCAGCACGACCTCGACATCCGGGTCGCGGGCCCGCGCCTCGCGCAGCACGGCCATGCCATCGGCGCCCGGCATGCGGATGTCGGTGACGACCAGATCGAAGTCGCCGGCCGCGATCAGCGCCCGGGCGCGGTCGCCGTCGCATGCGGTGGTGACGTCGAACCGGTCCTCCGGCAGGATCCGGCGGAGCAGCTTGACGAAGTTCTCCTTGTCGTCGGCGACCAGGACGCGGGCCTTGATCATGCGGTCTCCTCGAGGGCGGGCCCGGCCGGGAGCCAGAGGGTCGCGCGGGTGCCGGCGCCGTCGGCTCGGTCGGCGAGTTCGACGTCGCCGCCCTGGGCGCGGGACAGCGTCCGCGCGATCGCGAGGCCGAGGCCGTGGCCGCTGGCGCGGGTGGTGAAGAACGGCTCGAACAGGCGCGTCCGCGCCGCCGCCGGAATGCCTGGTCCCCGGTCATCGATGTGGAGGGCGGCCCGGTCACCGCGCCGCTCCCACCAGACCTCGACGTCCGGTGACCCGGCGCCGGCCTCGCGCACTGCCTCGACCGCGTTGCCGAGCAGGTTCAAGACGATCTGACGAACCTTACCCTCGTCGGCCGCGATCTCGACCGGCGCGGCCTCGCGGACTCGCACGGTCACACCCTCGCAGCGCCCGCTCTCGGCGAGCCGTGCGGCAGCGTCCTTGGCCAGCTCGCCGAGATCGACCTCGGTCAGCTGGAGGCGCACCGGCCGCGCGAGATCCAGCAGGCCGGCGACGATGGCTTGGCACTGCCGGGTCTCGTCCTCGAGGATGCGCAGCTCCTCGCGATCACCGATCCCCGGCTCGCGGCGGAGCAAGGTGAGATAGCCGAGCATCACCCCGAGCGGGTTGTTGATCTCGTGGGCGACGCCGGACGCGACCTGGCCGATCGAGGCCAACCGGTGGGCCTCGAGCAGCTCGGCTTGATGGCGGCCGAGGTCCTCGGCCATGCGGTCGAAGACCCCGGCCAGCTCGGCCAGCTCGTCGTTGCCGCGCAGCCCGACCCGGGCGGACAGGTCGCCGGAGCCAAGCTTCTCCGCGCCGGCCCGCAGCGCCGCGACCGGGCGCGAGATCGATCGCATCAGGTAGAGGCCGACCGCGAGCGCCAGCGCGATCGCGAGGGCGAAGCAGGCGAAGACGGCGAGCTGCACGCGCGACCGGATGGTCTCGGCACGTTGCTGGGCGCCATCGGCCTGAGCGTCGAGCGACCGGTTCAACGCCTCGTTGAGGGCGACGACCTGCTGGACCGGGCCCT
Organism: Myxococcales bacterium; assembly: GCA_043775605.1. Taxonomy (GTDB): domain Bacteria; phylum Myxococcota_A; class Polyangia; order Haliangiales; family Haliangiaceae; genus UBA2376. The sequence goes on along the minus strand of JAYVSF010000517.1, from coordinate 1,677 downwards.
CGGTCATCGCGTGGAGCTCGAGCAGGCGATCCCGGCGCCCGGCGGCGATCGCGGGCACGACCTCCTGGCGGAACCGACGGTCGCTCTCGGCGACCAGCGCCGCGATCTGCGCCGCCTCCGGCCGGGCAACCTGCTGCGACAGGTGCGAGGTCGCGGCCCGAGCCTCGGCCGCGACCTCGTCATAGTGGGCCACGTGCCCGAGGTTCCACTCGAGCAGCGTGTGCGCCTGGTGAATGTACTGCTCGCGGGCAAGGCCAGCAGCCTGGTGGCCCGCGTGCTTGGCGCGATCGAGCCGGACGACGTCGTGCTCGGCCGCCGCGATGCGATCGAGCGCGACCACGATCACCACCAGCGCCGCCGCGAACAGCAGCAGCACCGCGCCGAACGCCAGGGCGATGCGGCGCGCCGTGGTCGATCGCGGTCGGGGCAGAGTCACCTCCGGATCATACCGTCGTCAGCCAGGCGTGGACACTGCAAGAACGTCCGGGCGAGGAGAGCGTCATCGCGATCTCGGTGTTGTGCCGCTCGGGCTCCACTCCCTAGTCGTGAACCCGTTGCGTCCCGGTTACGCGTAACCGGGACGGTCACGCTTGCGAGACCCCGAAAGCTCCGCCGGCGTGCGACCTGGCCAGGTCGCGGGTTGGCACGATGGATGCTTTGGCGAGTCCAGTGCACGCCGTTCGAGGTCTTCTCATCACCCTGACGCTGGCCTGGGCCGCGAGCGATGCGGGCGCGCAGCCGCTGACCCTGGACGACGCGGTTGCCCGCGCCGGAGCGCAGAGCCCGGAGCTCCGCGCGGGCCAGGCGCGGCTCGACGGGGAGGCGGGGCGGCGCACCAGCGCCCGTGCCTGGTTCCCATCCAACCCGCGCGTCGAGGTCGGCGTGATCACCGATGCGATCTTCAGGGGCCAGGGCGAAGGCTCGTTCGACGTGCGGTTCGAGCAGGAGCTGGAGCTGTTCGGCCAGCGGGGGCGCCGGATCGCGGTGGTCGACTCCGAGATCGCCGGGCTGGGCTTCGAGCTGGCCGCCGTGCGGCTCCAGGTCCGCGCACAAGCGACAGCGGCGTACGCCGAGCTGCGGTTCCAGGAACAGCGGGTCACGGCGCTCACCGATGCGGTCGACCAGGTCGCGCGCCTCGACGACGCCGCCCAGCGACGCAGCACGGCCGGCGACATCGGCGATGCCGAGCGGGTGCTGATCCACGCGGATCTGGTGAGCGCCCGCGCCGAGGCCCGCAGCGCCGCCGCCGAGCGCACCGCTGCGCAGGCCCGGCTGAACCGGCTGATCGGGCTGCCACCCGACGCCGCGACCACGACGGTGGGCGACCTCCCGACCGGTCCGCCGCCGGCCGCGCTCGACGAGCTCTTGCGGACCGCGCGCGAGCGGCGACCGGAGCTGCGCGCCGGCGCGCAACGGGTCACCACCGCGGACCGGGAGATCGAGCTGCGGCGACGTGAACGCCTGCCCAACCCGACGATCGCGATCGGCTACTCGCGCGATCGATCGGTGTTCACGGGGGCCGACGTCCAGCCCGCCGGCGCGTTCACCAGGCTGGCCGACGCCGACAGCCTGTTCGCCGTCAGCGTCGTGGTCCCGATCCCGGTGTTTCGCACCGGTCGCGGCGAGATCGACACGGCGCGCGCCCGGCGGGCCGAGGCCGCGGCCGAGCTCGAGGGC
>JAYVSF010000516.1:0-18327 GCA_043775605.1 Myxococcales bacterium | reverse complement strand
CGCCGCGACGAGCCGCACCGTGCCGATGATGGCGTTGACAGCCTCGGTGACGCTCCGCATGGCGGCACTATAGGCGACGTCTGGCGATCACGGTAGGCTCCGCGCCGATGCGAGATCGAGTTTCAATTTCACTGACGTTGGCGCTCCTCGGCGCGTGCTGCCCTCCGAAACCGGCCAGCCAGGCCAGCGGGCCGGTCACCACGGCCGCCCCGGCGATGCAGGATCTGGCGACGCCCGGCGAAGGCCACCTGAAGAACGTCCACCAGCTCACGTTCGGCGGCGAGAACGCCGAGGCCTACTGGTCGTTCGGCGGCGACCAGCTGATCTTCCAGACCACCCGCGACGGCGCGGCCTGCGACAAGATCATGAAGATGCCGGCCACCGGCGGCCCGGCGACCCAGCTGTCGTCGGGCGAGGGCCGCACCACCTGCTCGTACTTCTTCCCCGGCGACGACGACATCCTCTACGCCTCGACCCACGAGGCCGGCCCAGCCTGTCCGCCGCCGCCCGATCGCAGCCAGGGCTACGTCTGGGCGCTCTACGACTACGACATCTACAAGGCCCGCAACGACGGCACCGATGTCACCAAGCTGTTCGGCGTGCCGGGCAAGTACGACGCCGAGGCCACCATCTGCGGTCGCGACGGCACGATCATCTTCACCTCCGACAAGGACGGCGACCTCGACCTCTACAAGATGAAGGCCGACGGCACCGACGTCGTCCGCCTGACCAACACCCCCGGCTACGACGGCGGCGCGTTCTTCTCGTCGGACTGCTCGCAGATCGTGTGGCGGGCCCAGCACCCGACCGGCGCCGCGCTGGTCGACTACAAGGAGCTCCTCGCCCGCCACCTGGTGCGGCCGACCCAGCTCGAGATCTGGATCGCCGACGCCGACGGCGGCAACCCGCGCCAGCTCACCTACCTCGAGTCGGCGTCGTTCGCGCCGTTCTTCAAGACCAGCTCCAAGCGGGTGCTGTTCTCGTCGAACTACGGCGATCCCAAGGGCCGCGAGTTCGACATCTGGGCGATCGACACCGACGGCACCAACCTCGAGCGCATCACCTACAGCGCCGGCTTCGACGGCTTCCCGATGTTCTCGCCCGACGGCGAGCGGATCGCGTTCTCGTCGAACCGGGGCGCGCCGCCGCCGACCGAGGGCCAGCACGGCAACAGCGACACCAACGTGTTCGTCGCCGAGTGGATCCCGCGCCCGGCCGGCGAGCTGACGCCGCTGCCCGCCGACGACGCCCGGCGCGCGATCGACTACCTCGCCGCCGACGAGCGCGAGGGCCGCGGGGTCGGCACCGCCGGCCTGCTCGACGCCCAGCAGTTCGTCGAGGACGAGCTGCGTAAGGCCGGCGTGGTCGGCGGCCTGGCCGGCGGCGCGTTCCGCCAGCCGTTCTCGGTCACGACCAAGCTCGAGCGCGGGCCCGGCACCAAGCTGACGATCGACGGCGCCGCGGTCGACGCCGCGGCCTACGTGCCGTCGGGCTACTCGGCCTCGGCCAAGGCCAAGGGCGACCTGGTCGAGGTCGGCTACGGCATCGTCGAGCCCAAGCTCGGCCTCGACGACTACAAGGGCAAGGCGGTCAAGGGCAAGGTCGTCATCGCCCGCCGGTTCGCGCCCGACGACGGCAAGCTCGACGCCGCCACCCGCAGCGAGCTCGGCGACTTCAACTACAAGGCCCGCCTGGCCCGGGCCCACGGCGCGCGCGGCCTGGTCATCGTCGACGTCCCCGCGGCCGGCAAGACCGAGTCAGCTCTGCCCAACCTGTCACCGCACCAGGGCGCCGACGCCGGCCTGCCGATCGTGGTCGTGACCCGCGCGGTCGGCGAGCCGCTCTTGACCGGCAAGCACACGATCGATCTCGCGGTCGCGCTGACCCCGATCAATGCCGAGACCGCGAACCTGGTCGGCGTGATCCGGGCCCAGGGCGTGAAGACCGACGGCGCGCCGCTGGTGATCGGCGCCCACCTCGATCACCTCGGCATGGGCGGGCCCGACACCGGCTCGCTCGAGGCCACCATGGGCATCCACAACGGCGCCGACGACAACGCCTCGGGCGTGGCCGCGCTGCTCGAGGTCGGCCGGCGCCTGGTCAAGCACCAGGGTCAGCTGACCCGCGACGTCTACCTGGTCGCGTTCTCCGGCGAGGAGATGGGCCTGCTCGGCTCGACCTGGTTCGTCGCCCACCCGCCGTACACCGGGGCCGCCCGCGCGATGCTCAACATGGACATGGTCGGGCGCCTGCGCGGCGACGAGCTGGCCGTCCTCGGCGCCGAGTCGTCCGATCAGTGGCCGGCGCTGATCCAGCCGGTGTGCGAGGCCGCCGCGCTGCGCTGCAACGCGACCGGCAGCGGCTACGGCCCGTCCGATCACATGGCCTTCTACATCGGCGGCTCGCCGGTGCTGCACTTCTTCACCGGGCCGCACCCCGACTACCACAAGATGTCCGACGACGCGCCGCTCATCCACGCTGGCGGCATCGCCCAGGTCGCGCGCGTCGTCGCCGAGATCGCGCTGGCCGCCGACGTCGCGCCGACCCTGAGCTATCACAAGGCGACCGCGCCCGACGGCGGCGGCGACGTCCCGATCCGCGGCGCCTCGCTCGGCACCATCCCCGAGTACAGCGACGACGGCAAGATCCCGGGCATGGCGCTGTCGGCGGTGGTCGGTGGCGGCCCCGCCGACAAGGCCGGCCTCAAGCGCGGCGATCGCATCGTGCAGATCGGCGACACCGAGATCCGCAACGTCCAGGACCTGATGCTGGTCCTCGGCGACGCGGTGCCCGGCAAGGAGGTGACGATCACCTACCTGCGCGACGGCCAGCGCGAGACCACCAAGGCCGTGTACGCAGCCCCCCGCTCGCGCCACTGACTGACAGGGTCGGCAGAAACCAACCGGGAGGTCCCGCGCGCTGACGTGGTTCGGCGTCCAGCTCGCGCTCAACGCCGCCTGGTCGCCGGTGTTCTTCGGCCTCCGCTCGCTCGGCGGCGGACTGATCGTGATCAGCCTCCTCGTCGGTGCGATCGTGGCGACGCTTGTAGCCTTCTGGTCCCGCTCGCGGTCGGCCGGCTGGCTGCTGGTGCCGTACCTCGCGTGGGTCGGCTTCGCCGCCGCCCTCAACGCCGGATTGTGGTGGCTGGCGCGATAGTCGACGCCGCGCCGACTACTCGGGCCGGGTGACCGGGCCGTCCGCGGCCTTGTCGGCGTCGTGCTCGCGGGCGACCGCGGCCGGCGAGGTCACCGGGCCGTCGGCCCTCGGCGCGGCGATCGGCGTGTTCGCAGGCGCGGCGACCGGCTTGCCCGCAACCGGCGCGGCGACGGCCGCGGCGGCGCCATCGTCGTCAGCCGCGTCGTCGTCGTCCTCGCGATCGTCGGGCGCGCCGTCGGCGCCCGCGACCTTGCCGGCCCCGGCCCGACCGCCCTTGACCGCGCGCCGCTTCTCGCCCCGCGGCGTCTTCTTCCACTGCTTGTCGGCCCGCTCCGAGCGCGTGCGATCGACCACCCGGTACAGCACGATGGTCTCGCCGGCGGCGACCACGGTGTCGGGCGGCCGCCGGTTGATGCGGGCGACGTCGCGCTTGCCGAGGCCGAACCGCTTGCCGATGGCCTCGAACGACTCCTTCTTCTTGGCGGTGTACTCGAACCGCTCGCGCCCGCTGCGGGCCTCCGACAGCTCGAGGTGCTCCTTGGATCCGCGGGTCACCAGCACCAGCCGGGTCTCGTCGAGCAGCGCGACGTGGGCCGTGCGCTCGGACCACGCCGGCGCGACCCACGCCTGCAGCACCATCCGCGGCTGCAGGCCCGCGGTGGCGGCCACGCCGTTCCAGCCCGCGAGCTCGCCGACCTTGATGGCCATCGCTCGCGCCACCGTGGTCAGCGAGTCGCCGGCCACCACCCGGTAGAACACCCGGCGCTTGCCGGCGACGTCGGCGTCCTTGTCGGGCACCGCGACGATCAGCAGCTCACCCGGCCGGTGATCGACGCCCGAGCCGTACAGGTTGTCCTTGGCCTTCTCGAGGTTGGCCTGGCGGTCGCCCTCGCTGATCCGCGGCACCACCAGCATCGTGCCGCCGGTGATCTCGGTGTCGTCGGTGATGTCGTTGAGCTCGCGCAGCTTGGTCCGCGACAACCCGAACTGGGTGGCGACGTCCTCGAACCGCTCGCCGTGGGCGACGACGTAGGTGTCGTAGACGTCCCACTCGCCCTGCAGCTCGCCGAGCCTGGTCGCGAACGGCCGCCCGTCACCGGCCGGGACCCGGACGATCGCAGTGCGCCCGACCGGGGTCCGGTTGCGGCGCAGCTGCGGGTTGAGCCGCTGGACCTCGGCGACCGTGCAGCCCGCGGCCCGCGCGACGGTGGCCAGCGAGATCGACGACGGCACCTTGACGTCGTCCCAGGCCTCGGGCGTCGACTCCTTGACGTCGTCGAAGCCGAACAGCGTGCGGTTGTGGCCGACGATGGCGGCGGCCAGGGCCTTGGGCACGTAGATCGACGACTCCCACGGCAGCGCGTTCTCGTAGCCGATGAGCTGCCAGAAGTCGTTGGTGTTGAACCGGGCGATGCCCTTGAGCACCGCGCCGTAACCGGCGTTGTAGGCCGCGAGCGCGAGCGGCCAGTCGCCGAAGCGCTGGTAGAGGTCGACCCAGTTGGCGACCGCGGCCTCGGTGCCGCGCACCGGATCGCTGCGCTCGTCGACCCAGCGATCGATGGTCAGGCCGTAGATCCGGCCGAGCCCGGGCATGAACTGCCACAGGCCGCCGGCGCCGACCCGCGACGTCGTCGACGGGTCGTAGCTCGACTCGATCATCGCGACGTACAGCAGATCCTCGGGCAGGTGGGCGGCGCGGAGCTGGTCGACGATCAGGTCGCGGTAGCGGCCCTGGCGCTCGAGCCACGCCCGCATCAGCCGACGGCCGCGCGGATCGTCCTTGTAGAACACCAGGTAGTCGATGATCCGCGCGTCCCACGTCACCGGCAGGTCGGGCAGCTCGAGCGTGTCGAGCCACGGTAGATCGGGCCGCAGCTCCGACGGCTTGTGCACCGGTCCGCGCGGTCCGGTCGCCGGACGGGCCTCGCCATCGAGCCACGGCCCGCCGCCGGGCGCGAAGGCCTCGAGCTCGAACTCGCGCAGCTCGTCCTGCCAGCGCACGCAGCCGTCGGTCGGACAGCCGCGGATGGCGGTGCGCCCGCGCTCCTCGGCGGCCAGCGGCGCGCGGGTGGCCGGGGTCGGCTGCGGGGTCTGGCCCTGGGCGCCAGCCGGGCGCACGACCTCGTCGGCGTGGGCGGGCGCGGGTGTCAGCCACCCGGTGGCCACGGCCGGGGTGGCCAGCGCGGCGACCGCGCACAGGGTCCACAGGAGGCGGCCGGTTCCGCGAGCGCGCATGGCGAGAAACATAGGCCCCCGAGGCCCCTCGCTCCAGTTTCGTCGACCGGGGGTCGCCGATCCTCGGCCCCGGCACCGACGCTACGAGCGATCCCGAGGGCTTGCCCGCACCGCGCAGGCTGGGCCTCGACGACGCCGATGGCCCCCCGGGAGGAGGCGTGGTAGCGTAGCGCGAACCCAACGACCCAGCGGGGTCATCGAGGAGTGTTCTATGCCCGGCATGGGCGAATGGCTCATCATTCTGGTCATCGTCCTGATCGTCTTCGGCGCCAGCAAGCTGCCGCAGCTCGGTCATGGACTGGGGGCCGCGATCAAGAACTTCAAGAAGGCTCAGCACGACGGCGATGACGCGATCGAGGTCTCCAAGAAGAAGGAGCTCTCGTCGGGTAACTCGGCCAAGGCCGCGCTCGACGCCGGCGACGACGACGACGACGAGATGGAAGAGGTCGTCGTCCGCCGTCGCAAGGTCAAGCCCGCCGGCAAGAGCTCGTAGGGGAGACGGCGCGCCGCCGCGGGGGCGGACGCGACGGCTGCGCTGGCTACCGGGCTGGGTCTTCGCGCTCGCCGCGGATGCGCGGCAGGAGCATGACGAAGTTGCACGGCCGGTGACGGTGGTCGAGCTGGGGCACGAGGATCTTCTCGAGCCCGAGGCGGACCCCGCCGGTCGAGCCCGGCAGCAGGAACACGTAGGTGTCGCCGCACAGCGCCGCCTCGGCCCGGCTCTGGATCGTCGACGTCGCGATCTCGGCGAACGACAGCCAGCGGAACAGCTCGCCGAAGCCGGGGATGGGCTTGGTGATGAGCGGGGCCAGCGCCTCGGGCGTGACGTCGCGCGGGGTGACGCCGGTGCCGCCGGTGGTGACCACGACCTCGATCGCCGGATCGCGGATCCAGGCCTCGAGCTGCGCGCGGATGAGCTCGCGGTTGTCCTTGACGATCACCCGCGCGGCGATGTGGTGACCGGCGCCGCCGAGGGTGTCGACGATCAGCTGGCCGCTGCGATCGTCGGCGAGTGTCCGGGTATCGGACACGCTCAGCACCGCGACGTTGACCGGGATGAAGCTCGGCTCACTCATGGCCGCAGCTTGCCACGATCTCGCGGCCGTCGCAGACCGTCGGGACCGTTGCCCTGGCTCACCACATCAGCTTCCCCAGCTCGATGACCACCTCGTCGGCGGCGCGCCTCCGGGTCGCCTTGATGTTGCCACGCACGATCAACCCGTAGGTCATCGCCAGGCCGCGTAGCGCGGGCTCGGCTGCGACCTTGCGCCGAAGATCGTCGAGGACGCTGAGCGGCACGTCGTTGGTGGTCCACTTGATCTCGACCGCGAGGGCCCGCTCGCGCGCCGCGTCGAGCCCGACGACGTCGATCTCGGCCGTCGGGCTCCAGTAGCGCCCCACGATCGCTGGCATGAACGGCGCCCCTGGGCCCAGGCCACCGGAGGTGACGAGCTCGCGCAGGACTCGCTCCACCGCCAGCGGCAGCCAGCGCTTGAGATCGTCCTTGACGTAGCGGTTCACCACCTCGTCGACGAGCCCGCGCTCGAGCAGGTCACGGTGCGGATGCACGAACCGGAACCACGACGACAGGAAGGGATCGCAGATCCGGTAGATTCCCTTGCGGCTCTTGCCTGGGTCGACCTCGGTGACCGGCACGTCACGCTCGACGAATCCCAGCTCGCCGAGGACCGCCAGGTAGCGGGTGAGGTTCGCCCGGTCCAGCCCGATCTTCGACGAGATCTCGCTGAACTTGTTCGAGCCCTGGGCGATCGCGGACAACACTGCGTGATAGACGCGAGGTTCTCGCAGCTCCTCCCGCAGCAGGAAGGGCACCTCCTCGTACAACGGCTCGCCGCGCTGCAGCAGGTGATGGCGCACGTTCCACAGCAGGCCACGCGCTGGATCGAGCTTGTCGAGGTAACCCGGCACGCCGCCGAAGATGGCGGCGATCTCGATGATCTCGGCCACGGTCCCGCGGAACTCGCCAGCCAGGTGCCTCGCCGACAGCGGGCCCATCCGTAGCTGACCCGTTCGACGGCCGAACAGCGGGCCCTGCTTCGACAGGAACGTCTCTTCCATCATCGCGATCGAGGAGCCGCAGAAGATCAGCTTGAGCGGCCCGTTCTTGAGCTTCCTGTCCCATGACGCTTGCAGCAGACCAGGCAGCGCGGGCTCGGTCTCCACCAGATAGGGCAACTCATCGAGGATGATCGTGGCCGGCTCCCTGAGTCCTTCCAGCAGGGTCAGGAGCGCGCCGGCCGACGTCAGGGGCTGCGCGCGCAGCAGGGGAAGGTCGAGCGCGTCGGCGAGGGTCGCAGACAAACGGGACAGCTCGTCGGTCAGCGTCGACCGGGTCGCGACGTGATAAGCCGCCCGGGTTCGCCCGTCGAGGAGGCGTTGCAGCACGGCCGTCTTGCCGATGCGACGGCGGCCGTACACGACCAGGAGGCTCGCGCCCGGCCGGTCGAGGTGCGACCGCAGCAGCCGAAGCTCCTCCGTGCGGTTCACGAACTGCATAGGTAAGCTGTACTCTGAATCTCAGATTTAGCCTACATCTTATTTATCGGGTCGCTGCCTCGAGCGCCCTGCACCCTCACGACGACGCTTCCGCCGCTCGGCCGCCTTGCTCAGCCCAACGCCTGGAGCGATCGAGTAGGCCCGCATCGGCGACGCCCTGGCATCCGCCTTGGCCGCCGGCGCCCCGGTCCCCAGCAGCAACTCGACCGCCTCGCGAACCTCCGGCGACAGCTCCATCATCTGCGCCGGGGCGGCGCGCACGGCGACCGCCGCCGAGTAGGGCAGCAGGTCGGAATCGATCACGCCGGCTACGCGCATCTCCTCGTAGAATGCGAGCACCTCCATCGCCCGTTGCGGCTGCTCATGCAGGAATGCGACAGCGTCATCCCGGAACCAAGCGATCATGTAATCCTGACCGTTGCGCAATCGGACACCCATGTCCTGAGCGGCGCCATCGGCGACGGGCTCTATCGCGAGGACAATGGTAGAGACAAGGCCTATCGCCCGCGCGTGGAGATAACGGTGTGCGCTCACCGATTCTGCCGCGTGCGAGACCCACTCCTGCAGCTTCGACGGCCGGCGGACGAGGAACAGCATCGCTACAGCTGCCACATCGATCAACTGCCCCTCACTTAGCGCAAACGCCCCCAGTTCAGTGGTAATCCCCAGCATGACGCGCGCAGGTGCCGCCAGGAGATTCGCAACTGATCGGACGAACGGGTCCGAATCCGCCAGCAGCGGATCCAAGCACTCGAGCCGCGCCCGCGCATCCTCCACCGTGGCCGGTCGACGATCGAATTCCAGGTTGCTCAACACCCTGATTACCCCCCGCGTAGGGATCGCCTCACGCAGATAGTCGAGCGTTCGCAGCTGTTCGCGGATCCGCTGCGTCGCGGCCTCGTGTACGTCGGTCCAGAGCAGGCCGGACACCTTCTTCATCGCGTCGTCGACGTCTTCGGCGCGGCCGGCGTACCACCGCTGGTAGAATGCGGAGAGGAAGCGCAGGCGCTGGCGAGCGGTGCGGTCCTCGCGCATCTGCATCCAGATGCGGAACAGTCGGTCGGTCAGGTCGTAGTAACGGCTGCGGCCGTCGGGGCGTCCGGTCGGCGCGATGAAGCGCTCGGTCTCGAGCTTGCTGACCAGCGCGGTGACCTGGTTGGTCGGCATCCGGCAGCGCTTGGCGATCACCGACGGGGTCAGGCGCTTGCCGGCCAGCGCCATCTCGGCGAGGACGCGCTCGGCCTGGGGCGCGACATCTTGCAGTCGGGCCTGGTAGTACGGCGTCACGGCGTCGAGCAGCTCGAGCAGCTCTTGGTACAGCTCGTCGGTGACGCCGGAGCGCAGCACACCGTACAAGGCGATGACCAGGCGCGGGTTGCCGCCGCTGAAGTGGTACATCGCGCGTACGCGGTTGCGTAGCCGATCGCTCTTCTCGAGAAGTGCTGTCTCCCCATCCCAGCGAGCGCGCACCAAGATCAGCTCGCTCACCTCATCGACGGACAGGTCGTCGAGCACGATGGTCTGGAAGAAGTCGTAGAGCGGCGCATCGTGGTTCGTCGTCGCGTCGACGAAGCTCGTGGACGTGGCGACCAGCACGAACGGCGCGTCGCGGCCAAGCAGCTCACGCAATCGAGCCTGCTCGCGACGATCGCGGACCTTGCGCTCGAACAGGTGCCGCAAGTTCTCGACCACCACCAGGATCGGCTTGCCGTGCTGCTTGCGCCACGCCCGGATCCGATCGATCGCTCGGTCCTCGAGGTCCTCCGCCTTCACGTCCGCGAGTGGCGACTCATCGACCTCCTCCAATCTGACGACGATCTGCTCGAGCAGGTCGCCGAGGCTGTTGACGAGGTACTGCTCCTCGGACAGTCGCGCGACCATCCAGCGATGATCGCGCTGAAGCCGCAGCGCCACGAGCTGCGTGATGTGGCTCTTGCCGCTGCCGCGCGGACCGATGATCTGCCAGTGGCGCCGGGTCGATCGACCTGCGTCGGCGAGCAGATCACCCAGGAGCTTGTCGACCTGCACGCGGCGCCCGACCAGCATGGCGTCGAGCTCGCCCAGCTCGGCGCGGGTCGGGTTGTAGAGCAACGGGCCGCTCATGCTCGACCTCGCGAGCGCGCCGCGTGGCGCTGCCACCACGAGCGCAAGAAGCCGTTGGCGAACCTGATCTGCTCGCGCTCTCGCTCGATGTAGTAGTCGCTCTCGAGCAACGTCAGCGTAGCTTCCAGCCGACCGCGATCCTCGCCCGCCCGCGCCACCGCCGCCGCGAGCTCGTCGACCGTGAGCGGCTGCCGGCCGACCAACTCGTCGAGGATCACCCGCGCCAGCTCCTCCAGCTCGCCGTAGTGCTCGCGCAGCCGGGTGTGATAGTGGCTGAAGCGCGCCTTGTTGGCCGGGCCGAGTACGCGCTCCTGGTACACGGGCTCGATATGCTCGACGGCCAGCGTGCGGGCGAGTCGCCGCGCCTCGCCGCTGCTCTCCTGGATGAGGACCTGGAGGAAGAACGGCACGCCGCAGTCGGCGACCCGCACGATCTCTGCCGGCACGCCCGGCTCGTGGCCGACGCCCTCCGCCGCCAGCACGGCGGCGACGAACTCCACCGCCCGCGGACGCGTGAAGGGCTCGAGGGTGACGCGCTCGAGATCGTTGAGCAGCGCCTGTTGACCGAGCCGTTCCAGCCGCGGCTCGATGTTGACCGAGCCACCGAGCAGGAAGCGCACGTGCCCGGTGTCACGGCGCTGCCGGATCGAGCGGAACCACCGCAGGAAGTGGACGGCACCCTCCTGATCGCGTTCGAGGAACGTCGAGATCATCATCGGGAACTCGTCGACGATGATCAGCAGCCGCTCGTCGTCGATGCGCTGCAACTGGGCGAGCAACTGCTCGCTGAGCTCGGGCCACGAGTGCTTGTCGACCAGCCCATCGCGAAGGGTCAGGCGCAGCTCGCCGATGTGCTCGCGACCGAACCCGACGTCTTTGGCGAGCGTGCCGACCCACGCGGCGAACTTGCTGGTCCCGCGCGCGAGGCCGCCCAGAATCCGCCGACGAAGCTTGTCGTGCGTCAGCAGCGCCGCGGTGACCTCGACCAGGAACTCGTCCGGGGTGCGCACGTACTCGACGTCGAGGTACTCGACGATCCAGCCGCCCTGCGGCCGGTCGGCCAGTGCGTGCATGACCGACGACTTGCCGTGCCGACGAGGTCCGGTGATGAGGACGCTGCCTCCCTGCAGGCGCTTCCACAGCTCGGCCAGGTCGGCTTCGCGACCCCAGAGATCCTCGCCACGGACGCTCGAACCTACAGTATTTGCTGGACCACGTGGCTTTGACATATGCCATTCCTAGATTGCGCATTTTTTTTATTGCATGTCATGAGACGTGCATCAAGAAGAATGTGCATCGAGATCGCCACGTGACTCAGGCCGTGCCCTGTCGGCTCTCGGTCCAGAGTGCCTGCGGCCGCAATCGCCTATCGTGGAGCTAGACATGAGCGACTGCGACCAGGGTCACCGCGCGTCGGTCGCGTATCACGCGCGGATGCTGGCGGACGCGCATCGCATGGACGCCTACGAGCGCGCCATCCGGGCGCTAGTGCGACCGGGCGACGTGGTGCTCGATCTCGGCGCGGGCACCGGCGTGCTGGCCATGCTGGCGGCGCGGGCCGGGGCAGCTCGGGTCCACGCGGTCGAGTCGATGCCGATCGCCCGGCTGGCCCGCCGGGTCCTCGCCGCCAATCGGCTCGACGAGCGCGTCGTGCTCCACCACGCCGACGCCCGCACGCTGGCGCCGATCGAGCCGGTCGACCTGGTGGTGAGCGACTTCATGGGCCGCTTCCTCGTCGACGGTCACATGCTGCCGGCGGTGGCGGCGGCTGGCCGCTGGCTCAAGCCGGGTGGTCGCTTCTGTCCGGCCCGGGTCGAGCTCCAGCTCGCGCCGATCGCCGAGGCGCGGCAGGAGTCGATCGAGGCGCTACAGGCGTCGGTGTACGGGCTCGACCTGCGCGCGCTCGCGGACGACGCGCTGCGCTCGTGCCTCGGCACCGACCTCGACCCGGCGTGGGTCCTCGCGCCGGCCCAGCGGTTCGCGGAGTACCGCCCGCCGGCGCCGTTCGCCGCGAAAGACTTCGACGCCACGCTCGACTTCACGCTCGCCCACGACGGCTCGCTGCGCGGCCTGGCCGGCTGGTTCGTCGCCGAGCTCGCGCCCGGCGTCACGCTGTCGACCGCGCCCGGGGTCGAGACCCACTGGGGCCAGGTCTTCTTCCCGCTGCCGCCGGTCGACGCCGAGGCCGGCGACGAGCTCCGGGTCCGGCTCCGCCTGATCGCCGAGGGCGAGCCCGAGCCGGACTGGGCGTGGTCGGGCGAGCTCCGTCGCCGCGGCGAGCTGGTCCTCGCCTTCGACCTCGACACCCTCGCGGTCCGCGCCGATGTCGATCCGCCGCGCCCGCCCGCTGCCTCGGCCGCCAGCGATCGCCGCGCCGCGATCATCGAGGCGACCGCGCGCGGCGGCGCCGCCTTCCGCGCCGGCGACCTGATCACGGCCAGCGCTGCGTGGGAGGAGGTCCCGCCCCTGCTCACGGCCGACGACGACGACCTCGTCGGCGACGCCCTCGAGAACCTCGGCCTGGCCCAGTTCAATCGCGGCAACGACGTCGCCGCCGCCCGCAACTTCCTGCGCGCGCTCGACGGCGACCTCGGCCGCCGCGAGCAATCCCTGCGCTTCCTCATACGCGCGATGCTGCGCCGCGGCCGCCACCACGACGCCCTCCGCTACCTGCGCGTCTACGAGCAGCGCTTCGGCCGCCACCCCGACGGCCTCACCAGCGAGCCACCCGACGACGCCTCAGACGAAGCGGTCGACGCGACCAGGCCGGTGGTAGGCTGACCCCATGGAAGCGCTCCTGCGGTTGTCCCGGCGGGCGAGCTACGCCGACTACGTCGCCGTCGAGCAGGGCAGCGAGCACAAGCACGAGTTCTTCGACGGTGTCATCGTCGCGATGGCCGGCGGCCCGGACGAGCACAACGCGCTCGCTGGCCAGTTCGCGCGCCTGCTCGGGGTCCGGCAGACCGGGCGCTGCCGGTACTACACCCCCGACCAGCGCTTCTGGATCGCTGCTCGACGCCACGGTCGCTACTCCGACGGCTCGATCATCTGCGGCCCACCCGAGCATCCTGCGCACGACGCCCAGACGACCACCAACCCGGTCGTGGTCCTCGAGGTCATGTCGCCGAGCAGCGAGGGCGACGACGACGGCGACAAGCGGCTCGACTTCCAGTCGCTCGCGTCGCTCCAAGCCTACGTGCTCGTCACGCAGGACCAGCGCCGCGTGAAGGTCCATCGCCGAGCGGACGGCGCGTGGCTCGCCACCACCTACGACGACGGCGCCAGCTTCGAGCTGCCCCACCTGTCCGCGCCCATCACCGTCGCCGAGGTCTACGACGGTATCCTCGACGCGGCCGGCAGCTCCCTGCTCCGCGCCTGACCCGCCCGTACCCGCGCCCCCGCCATCGGCTCCTCGTCCGAGCCGCGGCAGTTCGGCTGGCCGGATCGCCCTGGGGACGAGGTCCTAACCGAGGGCGTGGGCGGCGCGGACGTCGGCGAGCGCGGCGTGGGCCAGGGCGTAGTCGGGATCGATCGCGAGGGCCTGCTCGAGCGCGACCGCGGCCTCGGCGTTGCGCTCTTGCGCCCGCAGCACCAACCCGAGGTTGTACCAGCTCTCGTCGAACGCACCCTCGGTGCAGGGTCGGCCTCGTCGGCCTCGAGCACCGCCCGCCAGGCCGGCGTGTCGTAGTTCATCCCGCCATCCATCGACGAGCCGACGCGGTCAGACGACCAGGTTGACCAGGCGGCCCTTGACGTAGAGCTCGCGCTTGAGCGGGCGGCCGGCGATGAACTCGATGACCTTGGGCTCGGCCTTGGCGGCGGCCAGGATGTCGGCCTCGCTGGCGTCGGCGGCGACCTCGATGGTGCCGCGCAGCTTGCCGGCGACCTGGACCGCGATCGTCATGGTGTCGCGCTTGAGCTTGGCCTCGTCGAACACCGGCCACGGCGCGTAGGTCAGCGACTCGGCGTGGCCCAGCCGCGACCACAGCTCCTCGGCGACGTGGGGCGCGAACGGGGCCAGGATGGTCACGAACTGCTCGAACCAGGCCTTCGGCAGCTCGCCGACCCGGGTCGCCTCGTTGACGAACACCATCATGTCCGAGATCGCGGTGTTCATGCGCAGCGACTCGACCGCCTCGGTCACGCGCTTGATCGCCGCGTGCAGCGCGCGCTCGATGTCGCGCAGCTCGGGCCTCGCGCCGATCGCGTCGGTCAGCCGCGACGGCGCGCCCGAGTCCTCGTCGCCCATCGCCAGCCGCCAGGTCCGGTCGAGGAACCGCCGGCAGCCCGACACGCCGTCGGTGATCCACTCGATGCCGTCCTCGAGCGGGCCCATGAACAGCTCGTACAGGCGCAGCGCGTCGGCGCCGTACTGGTCGCACATGTCGTCGGGGTTGACGACGTTGTACTTCGACTTCGACATCTTCTCGTTGTGGACCGCGACCGCCACGCCGCCGTCCCTGGTCGCCCACGTGCCGTCCTTCTGCTCGACCTGATGGTCGTAGTAGTACTTGCCGTTCGCATCCTGGAACGAGGCCTTGTGGATCATGCCCTGGTGGAACAGGCGCTTGAACGGCTCCTTGGTCGACACCAGGCCGCAGTCGAACAGCACCTTGTGCCAGAACCGCGCGTACAGCAGGTGCAGGGTCGCGTGCTCGGAGCCGCCGACGTAGAGGTCGACGTTCATCCAGTACTTCTCGGCCGCGGGCTCCCAGGCCACGTCGGGGTTGTGCGGCGACAGGAAGCGCAGGTAGTACCAGCACGAGCCAGCCCACTGCGGCATCGTGTTGGTCTCGCGCAGGGCCGGCGCGCCGGTCTCGGGATCGGTGGTGTGGATCCAGTCCACGGCGCGGGCCAGCGGCGGCCGGCCGTCGGCGGTCGGCTTGAACGCGTCGAGCTCGGGCAGCACCACCGGCAACGCGCTCTCGGGCAGCACCTTGACCGTGCCGTCGGCCAGCTCGATGGTCGGGAACGGCTCGCCCCAGTAGCGCTGGCGCGAGAACAGCCAGTCGCGCAGGCGGAAGCGCACGCTTTTCTCGCCGGCGCCGCGCGCCTCGAGCCACGCGATGATCGTCGCCTTGGCGGTGTCGACGTCCTGACCGTCGAGCAGCTCGCTGTGGACGTGAGCACCATCGCCGACGTACGGCGCCGCCTCGACGTCGCCGCCCTGGACGACCTCGATGATCGGCAGCCCGAACTTCTTGGCGAACGCCCAGTCGCGCTCGTCGTGGGCCGGGCACGCGAACACCGCGCCGGTGCCGTACGACGCCAGCACGTAGTCAGCGATCCAGATCGGGATGGCGGCGCCGTTGACCGGATTGGTCGCGTACGCGCCCGTGAACACGCCGGTCTTGGGCGCGTCGGCGGCCTCGGTGGTGCGGTCGCGCTCGCTGCGCTTGCCGGCGGCGGCCCGGTACTCCTCGACCGCGGCCCGCTGCCCGTCGGTGGCGAGCTGCGCCACCAGCGGGTGCTCGGGCGCCAGCACGACGTACGTGCCGCCGAACAGGGTGTCGGGTCGGGTGGTGAAGACCTGGATCTTCTCGCCGCGCCCGACGACCGCACCAAGGACAGAGAACGACACGTTGGCGCCGATCGAGCGGCCGATCCACTCGCGCTGCATCGCCAGCGTGCCGGCCGGCCAGTCCAGGCCGTCGAGATCGTCGAGCAGCCGGTCGGCGTAGGCGGTGATGCGCAGCATCCACTGCTTCATCACCCGCCGCTCGACCTCGTCACCAGTCTCGATGTACTTGCCGTCCTTGACCTCCTCGTTGGCCAGCACGGTGCCGAGCGCGGGGCAGAAGTTGACCGCCACCTGGGCCTGGTAGGCCAGGCCCTTCTCGAACAGCTTCAAGAAGATCCACTGGGTCCACTTGTAGTAGTCGGGCTCGCTGGTCGCGAGCTCCTGGTCCCAGTCGTAGGACAGGCCCAGGCGGGACAGCTGGTGCTTGAAGGTGGCGATGTTGCGGGTGGTGATGATGCGCGGGTGGATGTTCTCGCGCTCGGCCAGGCGCTCGGCGGGCAGGCCGAAGCTGTCCCAGCCCATCACCCGCAGCACGTTCCAGCCCATCATCCGGCGGGCCCGCGCGACGACGTCGGTCGCGGTGTAGCCCTTGGGGTGGCCGACGTGCAGGCCCGACCCCGACGGGTACGGGACCATGTCGAGGACGTAGTACTTCGGCTTGCTGCGATCGGTCGGCGTCGCGAACGTGCGCTCGCGCTGCCAGCGGTCTTGCCACGTGCGATCGATGGTGGCGTGGTCGTAGGAGGCCATGGACTATCTCGGTGACGCGCAGGCGGGTGGCCTGGCGTCTGCAAAGCGGAAACGAGTGCGATCGCGCAGCGCGCGACCGCGAGGACGACACCCTGGGGCCGATCGACGTGCCGGGTCGGCTAGCGACCGAGCGCGGTCATGAGTCGACCGGTGACCAGGTCGGGCTCGCCGACACCGTCGACGCGGCGGAGCAGGCCCTGACCCTCGTAGAAGGGGATGATGGGCACCGTCTCGCCGTGGTACTTTTGCAGCCGCGCGGTCACGGCCTCGAGGGTATCATCCTTGCGGTGGACGATGCGGTCGATGATCGCGGCCGGCGGCGGGTTGAACGTCAGGTGGTAAATGGCGTTGGTGTCGGGGTCGGTGCGGCGACCGGTGACCCGCAGGGCGATGAGTTCGTCGGGGACCTCGATCAGCACCACCGCGTCGAGGGCGACGCCGGCGACGCCGAGGGCCTCGTGCAGGGCCTCGGCCTGGGGCCGGGTCCGCGGGAAGCCGTCGAGCATGAAACCGTGGGCGCAATCGGGCTGGGCGATGCGCTCGAGGACCATGCCGATGGTCACCGCGTCGGGCACGAGCTGACCAGCCTTCATGTAGCGGTCGGCCTCGACCCCGAGCGGGGTGCCGGCCTTGACGGCGGCGCGGAACATGTCACCGCTGGAGATGTGGGTGATCTGCAGCGTGTCGACCAGCCGCGCGGCTTGGGTGCCTTTGCCGGCCCCCGGGGGGCCCACCAGGATCATGCGCATGGAAACCTCGGCGAAGAGTCTGTGAGCAAGCTCGATCCCCGTACAACGCTCGAAGCCGCGGCATCTTGCCCAAGGAGCGGCGGCGACGCAATCTCACAGGGCGGATGGCCGGCGCGGCGCTGTGGCGCGGCGGCGGTGCCCCCACGGGGCAGGCCGCGGGTAGCGATGGCCCTGGCCACGCCAAAGTCGCGCTGCTGCCTTGAAGCCGGAAAGTTCTGCGTGGTTAGAATCGCTGGAGTCACCATGGGCCACCTCGAATCCGTCGACGTCATGTGGATCGCCAACCCTGCGCGCCTGCGGGCGCCCGCGCTGCCGTCGTCCGACGGCGCGTCGAGCAGCCTGGCCGGAAGGACCTCGCTGGCCCTGCAGACAGTGGGCGAGGCCGAGATCCGGTGGGCGGCGGCGAGCCCGCTCGGCGGCCGCGGTGCCAGCGACGACGACGATGCGCCTCCCGCCGGCGGCGGCGGCGGCGACGGCGACGATGACGACGACGACGACGATGATGACAAGGAGAAGGTGGAAGGAGAGGACGAGGACGCTGACGCCGTGGAGAAGCCGGCGGCGCGCGAGGACGACGAGGCTGGCTGGCGCACCGGCGGGGACGAGGAGGATGAGTGGGGCGCGACCAAGGAGAAGGAGAAGGAGAAGGGCGAGGACGAGGACGAGGACGCCGACGAAGACAAGACGCCGCCGTGGGCGGTCGTCGATGACGACGAGGACAAGGACGACGACGACGACGACGACGACGACGATGACGATGACGATGACGATGACGATGACGACGACGACGACGATGACGATGACGACGACGACGATGAAAAGCCGGCGAAGAAGGCCAAGCCAGTAGCCCGCCCTGGGGTCGCCCGCGCGCTCCTCGGCTTGAAGCCGCTGCCGATGCCGCCCGCCGTGCTCTCGGGCGTGCCGCTCCGACCGCTGCCCGCGGCGCGCCCCGCCCCCGCCCCCGCTCCCGCTCCCGCTCCTGCACCCGTGCGAGGACGAGGTCGAACGGCGCGCCGCGGTGTTCGAGGGCTCGTTCGACGACCTGGTGCACCTGTCGGGCGAGCTCGGCGAGCGTGTCGTCCGCAGTGACGCGCACCCGGATCGGGAGCGTGTTGACGAACAGGCCGACGAGGGGCAGAAGGTCGTCGCCGAGCCGCTCCGTGGCGGCCATGCCGAGGATGATGTCGCCGGCGCCCGTGAGGTGGTGGAGGTACGCGTCGAACAGCGCGAGCCCCACGCGCTGGCGGGTGGTGCCAAGTTGCTTCGCCAACGCGCCGACCGTGGCGTCGAGCTCAG
>JAYVSF010000515.1:0-14598 GCA_043775605.1 Myxococcales bacterium | reverse complement strand
GCGCGCTGGACCAGATAGCGCTCGCAGTTGCCGGGGTAGCTGCGCAGGCCCTCGACCTCGAACGTGACGATCCGCCCGGCCTGCTCGTTCAGGAAGTCGCGATCGTGGCTGATGAGCACGAAGCAGCCCGGCCAGCGCTTGAGAAAATCCGAGAACCACGCCACCGATGGCATGTCGAGGTGGTTGGTCGGCTCGTCGAGCAAGAGGACGTCGGGCCGCTGGAACAGCAGCGCCGCCAGCACCGCGCGCATCTTCCAGCCGCCGGAGAACTCGCCGAGGTCGCGATCGAGATCGCTGTTGGCGAAGCCGAGGCCGGCCAGGATGGTCAGCGCCTCGTGCTCGCTGAAGAAGCGATCGAAGTGGTCCTGGCGCTCGTGCAGCTCGGCGACCCGCTCGGCCAGCTCGATCAGCTCGTCGTGGCGGGCGGGATCGTCGCCGAAGGTCTCGAGCTCGGCCTCGACCGCGAGCAGCTCGTCGCCCAGCTCGCTGCGGCCGGGCACGCTCTCGACCACGAACTGGCGCAAGGTCCGGCCGCCGGTCAGCGCCAGGTCCTGGGGCAGCCAGCCGACGCGGACGCCGCGGGCGCGGATCACCTTGCCGTCGTCGATCTCCTGGACCCCGGCGATGATCTTGAGCAGCGTGGTCTTGCCCGAGCCGTTGGGCCCGACCAGGCCGATCCGATCGTGGGGGCCGAGGCGCAGCCCGGCCGAGTCGAAGATCATCCGATCGGCGAAGAACAGCGTGACCTCTTCGAGGACGACCAGGCTCATGGCGCGCGCTGTGTACCGCGCCGGCGGCCTACCTGCCAACCCCGACGGATCGATGGCAGGATGGGCGGATGAATCGCGCTCTCGCGACGCACCGGCTGACCCTGCTCGCGTGCACGACGGCGGCGCTCCTCGGCGCGGTCGTGGTCGCGCGCGCCGACGACGCCAGCCCCGCGGCCAAGGCCAAGGCGCTGCTGGCCCGGCAGCTCGCCCGCGACGACGACGGCACGCCGCCCGCGGTCGCCAGCGACGCGATGGTCTTCACCCGGACCGCCGAGGCGCGGACCGGCGACGGGACCGGCCCCTTGACCGCGGCGCCGGGCAAGCCGGTGGTGGGCGCGACCGCCGACGCGGCCTGGATCGTCGCCGACCTCATCCAGCCGTACGAGCTCTACGATTGTCCGCCGTCGCAGGCCCGCTGCCACCGCAAGCGGCCGGTCCGGATCAGCGAGCTCGCGGTCGACACCGGCAAGGGCTGGCAGGTGGTCGCCGCCCACGTCCAGTCGAAGGCCAAGGGCGGCGCCGGGACCGACGACCTGCCGGCGACGACCGCGCCCGGGCCGCTGACCGCCTGGCTCGCCGATCCCGGCGCCCTCGACGCCGCGCTGGCCGACCGGCCCGACGTCGTCGTGCTCGGCACCGAGGCCGGCGAGCGCGCCGTCGGCAAGAAGGCCGCGCACAAGCTGCTGGGGTCGTGGCGCACGCTGAAGCTGACGATCGCCGGCGCGCCGCGCGAGGTCCGTCAGGCCCACTGGGGCTACGCCGCGGCCAACGGCGACTGGACCCGCAAGCCGGGCGACGTCGTCCACATGCGCGCGACGGTTTTGGCGACGTCGACCGACGGCACCACCTGGACCGCGGTGGTCGCGCACTACTCGCTGTCCGACCCCGACGAGTGACGCGTGCGCGCGCGGTTTGGTTAGCGGGCGCGGGCGCGGCGGAAGATCAGCGAGTGGTTGTTGGCCGGCATCGCGACGACCGCGTGCAGCGCGAAGCCGACCGCGGCGGCGGCGGTCGACAGGTCGCCGAGGTCGCGCACGCCCCACGCCGGATCGCGGGACCGCAGCGAGCGGTCGAAGTCCTGGTTCGAGGGAGCCGTGAACGCGCCGTCGAAGCGGTAGGGACCGTAGAGGTACAGCACGCCGTCGGCGGTCAGGGTGCGGGCGGCGCCGGCGAACAGGCCGAGCGCGGCGGCCCACGGCGCGATGTGGACCATGTTGATGCAGACGATCGCGTCGGCGGTGGTCACCGGCCACGTCGTGGCGGTGGCGTCGAGCGCGAGCGGTGGGCGCAGGTTCGCCAGCGCGGCCTCGTCGCGCCAGGCCGCGATGCTGGCGACGGCCTCGGCCTCGGGGTCGGTCGGCTGCCAGGCGAGATCGGGGAACGACCGCGCCAGGTAGACCGCGTGCTCGCCGCTGCCGGCGGCGATCTCGAGCACGGTGCCGCGCGCGGGCAGGTGCTGGGCGAGGACCTCACGGATCGGCTCGCGGTTGCGCGCCGCCGCCGGTGCGATGCGCTTCATGAGGGCCACGCCAGAGTCATTGTTGATCGCTCGCCAAGGCTCGCTCGGCAGTCTCGCACGGCCCGTTGGCGGCAGGTGCAGTTGACCCCGGCGCCGGCGACGCACGTCACCTCGCGATCGGCGGTGATGCCTCGGGCTGCTCCCCCTCGCAGCCGGCGAGCGCGGCGAGGCTGCGTCGCGGATCGCGGCGGGTTGGCAACGCGCTCGCCGGCGAGTGCGTCCGCGCGGCTGCGCACGGCGGTGGGCACCGTCGCCGACGACGTCGGCCGGCGGCGGTCAGCGGTCAGCGCGGATCGACCACGCGGCCGACGAACAGGATCGCGCCGGTCGGCACGTCGCGGATGTAGAACAGGAACGGGCGATCGACCGCGAGCTGGGCGAACTCGGGCACCGAGGTGTCGCCGATGATCACCGCGGTCGCCGCCGCGGCCTCGGTGCCGTGCTCGTCGATCGACACGAAGCCCTTGTGCAGGACGTCGGTGATCACGAGGTCGCGGTCGCCGTCGATGCGCGAGAAGTCGGCGGCGCCGCCGTCGAACGCGTCGGTCATGCCCAGCGCGATCAGCGCGTCCTTGAGCCCGAGCGGCGCGTCGAACCGGAACTTCGGCACGGTGAACTCGAGCTGATGGGGGGTCAGCGTGGCGTCGATCGTCGCGAACGTGAACCCGGTCAGGGTCGACTCGAACGCGGCGAGATCATCGGGGACCACCAGCACCATCGCGACCTGGCCGCCGTCGTAGGTCAGCTCGGCGGCGCGGTAGCCCGGGCCGCTGCCATAGCGGTGCTCGGCGTTCTGATGCAGGGTCGGGACCTGGACCAGCCCCGACGCCAGGTTGAACGGCCGGTCGGCGGTCTCGGCGGCGGCGAACGGCTGGTTCCAGGCGGCGCTGAACGTGATCGCGTTGGCCAGCACCAGCCGGGTGTCGGTGGTCACCGTGCCGCGCGGCAGGAGGTCCTGGATCTTGCCGTCGGTCTCGTCCTCGACCCAGCCGTTGATCGCGCCGCGCGAACCCTCGGGGTCGCCGCCGAAGTCGAGCACGTGCATGCCGGCGCCATAGTTGACCGCCAGGGTGTCGAGGAACGGCGCCTCGAAGTGGGCGCCGACCCGGCCGAAGAGGGCGTTGACCGAGCGCAGGCGGAACGGGATCTCGCCACTGGTGGCGGCCGCCGCGCGCGAGGCCAGCGCGAGATCGAGCGCGTTGAACCGCTGGTGGAGGTCGGGCTCGGGCGCGGTGAAGTGGAGCGCGGCGGCGAGCTGGGTTGCGGTGGTGCCAGCAGCGCCCGCGTAGGTCATGGCCAGCGCCGACGAGATGCTGTGCGGCGACATGAAGAGGTTGCCGGGGTTGGTCCGGACCTGGCGATAGAGATCGGCGGCGAACCCCGCGTTGTCGGTCGCGAACTCGGCCAGCTGAGCAGCGTTGACGTCCGGCGCCAGATCGCGGGCGAGGTCGGAGCGGATTTCGGGCGGCTCGGACGAGCGGGTCGTACAGGCCGCAGCGACGAGGAGCGGGAAGCAGGCGAGCAGGCGAACGCGGCGGGTCATGGCTGGCGTCTTATCAAGCGCCGTGCCGAGGCGTGGGCCTCGACGTTCCGCCAGGTTGCGCGCGGGCCGCCGCCGCACCGCCGCAGAAACCGCGAGCGAGGCCGCGGGCGCGCGACGAATTTCCGCGGCAGCGCGAGCGCGCTTCAGGCCAGCAGGTCGACGTGGTGGACCTGCCCGGCCGGGTCGGGCTCGGGGTCCGCCGGCTCGGGCTCGCGAGCCTGGGCGTGACCGCGCAGGCGCTGGCGCTCGGCGGCCTGGCCCTGGAGCTGGGCGAGCGAGATCGAATCGACCACCTGCGGCCAGGAGGAGCCGCGCGCGCCAGATCGGTTGCGGTCGATCAGCGCAGCGCCGGGTCCGCATCCCGGACAGTCACCGGCGGCTGCGACGGACTGCCTCACACGGCGCTCAGAGACTGTGAATCTTCAGATTCCCAGCCTCTGGTTGATCGGCTCACCGACGAGGAACGTCGGCAGCGCCTGTACGGAAACGATCTCGACATTCGACCCCGGCCCGAGCTGCGCTCGGAGCCTCAGCGGCGGCAGACGTCGCCGAGGCCGGCGATCGCCTGACAGCGCAGGCCGGCCGGGCACGGCTGCATGGCGGCCTGGGAGCAGCCGCGCTCGCAGGTCCGGGTCGGCGCACCGGTCGCCTGGCGGCAGCTCAGGCTCGACGCGCACAGATCGTCGGCGCCGCACGGCTCGCCCGGGCCAGGCCCGCGCCCGATCGCGCGATCGATCGCGGTCCGGGCCGCGCCGTCGATCAGGTCGCCAAGCCGCTGCTCGAGCTGACCGCCGACGTCGTCGAAGTCCTGACGCGCGCGCTGGCGGGCCTGCTCGAGGTACGCCGCCGCCGCGCTGACCACCGCGCTGTCCGCGCACGGCCGGCGGGTGGTGGCGTCGGGTCGCAGGCACACGTGCTGGTTCAGGACCATGACCTCGTCGACCAGCGGGCTGACCAGCGGGCTGATCGTGTCGCGGATCGTGGTCGTGACCGAGGCCCCGAGCGGGGCGAAGGTGGCCGCCAGCCGGGTCGAGATCTCGGCGCGGACGTCGGCCACGGTGTGCGCGCCCGGGGTCCGGGAGATCGCGGCCAGGAGGTCGTGCAACGCCTGCAGTTGATGCGCGCCGTCGGTGAACTGGGTTGCGAGCGCGGCGAGTTGGGCCGGCGCAGCGCGCAGCGCGGGCGCGTGGTCGACGATCGCGAAGCTCGGGTCGAGGGCGGCGTCACGGCGCCATGTGGCGAGCCCGTGGAACGTCGTCAGGACGTCCGCGGCCCGCCCGAGCACCTCGGCGCCCGCGAGCCGCTCACCGACCGCGGCCAGCCGCGCCGCCTGCTGGGCCAGCGCGTCGACCTGCTCGGCCGCGAGCGCCGGCACGCAGCCGGTGTCGGACCCGAGCTGCCCGGCGGCGCAGGCCGGCGTCGCCACCGGCGTCACCGGGGCGTCGCGGGTCGTGGCCGGCGCCGGGCTCGGCGGACGTTCGCCCTCGCGCCCGCGCTTGCCGTCCCGCGATCCGACGCACCCGGCGAGCAACGCGACGACGACCACGGCGCGAACGATCATGGCGCCACGATACCGCCGTATGCTCGGACGATGCGGCGTGGACCCGGCCGATGAGCGCGACCGCCTGCCCGTGCGGCGCCGGCCAGCCCGAGGACGCGTGCTGCGGCCCGATCCTCGCCGGCGCGGCGGCGCCGACCGCGCTGGCGCTGATGCGCTCGCGCTACACCGCCTACGTCCGCGGCGCCGTCCCCTACCTGCTCGCCACCCACGATCCCGCGACCCGGGCCACGGTCGACGGCGCGGCCCTCGCCCGCTCGGTGCGGGACACCTCCTGGCTCGGCCTCGAGGTCATCGCCACCGTCGCCGGCGGCCCCGACGACGCCGTCGGCGTGGTCGAGTTCGTCGCCCGCGGGGTAAGCCGGGGCGCGCCGTTCGCCCAGCGCGAGCGCTCGCGCTTCCGTCGCGTCGACGGCCGCTGGGTCTACACCGACGCCGAGCCGGCCCGGCCCGCGGTCGTCGCCGCCAGCCCCGGGCGCAACGCGCTCTGCCCGTGCGGCAGCGGCCAGAAGTACAAGCGCTGCCACGCCCGGGGCTGACCCGCGTCTGGTACGGTGAGGAGGTGCCGACGCAGCTCGCGCAGGTGGTGCTCTTCGTCCACGACGTCGCCGCCATGCAGGCGTTCTACGGCCGCCTGCTCGGCCTGCCGCCGATCGAGGCCGCCGACGGCTGGGTCCGGCTCGACGCCGGCGGCACCGTGCTCCTGCTGCACGCCACCAGCGTCGAGGTCGCCCAGCCGGTGCGGCCCCGCGTCGACACGCCGATCAAGCTGTGCTTCCACGTCGACGATGTCGACCTCGCCCGGGCCCGCCTGATCGCGGCCGGCGTGCGGATGGATCAGCTCCGCGGCTACGGCGCCGTGGTGTCGTGCGACGGCCTCGATCCCGAGGGCAACGTCTTCCAGCTCTCGACCCGCTGACGTAAGGTGCGGGTGTAGCCTGCCCCGATGCGCTTCCCCGAGTACGACGAGCACGACGCGACCGGGCTGGCCGAGCTGGTGCGGAAGCAGGAGGTGTCGGCGGAGGAGCTGATCGACGCCGCGATCGATCGGATCGAGGCTCGCAACCCGGCCCTCAACGCGGTCGTCCACCCGATGTTCGCGCGGGCCCGGGCCGAAGCGCTGCAGCCCCGCACCGGCCCATTCGCCGGCGTGCCGTTCCTGCTCAAGGATCTGATGGCCGAGGACGCCGGCGAGCCGAGCACGTCGAGCTGCCGGCTCGGCAACGAGTGGCGCGCCGATCGCGACTGCGAGCTGGTCGCGCGCTACAAGCGCGCCGGCCTCATCATCGTCGGCCGCACCAACACGCCCGAGCTCGGGATCATGGGCACGACCGAGTCGGCGTTCCGCGGCGCCGCCCACAACCCGTGGGACCTCGCGCGCTCGACCGGCGGCTCCAGCGGCGGCTCGGCCGCGGCGGTGGCCGCGCGCCTGGTGCCGGCCGCCCACGCCGGCGATGGCGGCGGGTCGATCCGCATCCCGGCCTCGCACTGCGGCCTGGTCGGGCTCAAGCCGACCCGCGGGCGCAACCCGCTCGGCCCGGTCTCGGGCGAGCACTGGGCCAGCCTGGTCGAGGAGCACGTCATCACCCGCAGCGTGCGCGACTGCGCCGGCTTGCTCGACGCCACCGCCGGCCCCGACCCGGGCGCGCCGTACCAGGTCCGCGATCCGGCGCGGCCGTTCGCCGACGAGGTCGGCCAGCCGCCGGGCCGGCTGCGGATCGCGTTCACCAGCGAGTCGCTGTTCGCCGAGACCGCCGACGACGACTGCCGGGCCGCGGTCGCCGACGCCGCCCTGCTGGCCCGCTCTCTCGGCCATACCGTCGAGGAGGCGCTGCCGACCTTCGATCGCGCCGCGCTGGTCCGCGCCTACCTGCTGGTGGTCGCCGTCGGCGTGTCGTCGGATCTCGCGGTCGCTGCCGCGCGGGCCGGACGACCGGCGCGGGCCAAGGACGTCGAGCCGGCGACCTGGCTGCTGCAGCTCATCGCGCGCGCGCTGCCGGCGTCCGACTACGTCGCCGCGGTCGATCTCATCCGCCGGACCTCGCGCCAGGTCGCCGAGTTCTTCGGGCGCTACGACATCTTCCTGACCGCGACCGCGGCCCGACCGCCGGTGAAGCTCGGCGAGCTGGCCCTGACCCGCGGCGAGAAGTTCCAGCTCGGCATCGTGCGCGCGATGCCGCTGCGCGCGCTGCTGATGAAGGCCGTCGACGAGGCGGCCCGGGGCCCGCTGGCAGCGACGCCCAACACCCAGCTGTTCAACATGACCGGCCAGCCGGCGATCTCGCTGCCGCTGTGGTGGAACGCCGCCGGCCTGCCGATCGGCACCCAGTGGGTCGCGCCCTACGGCCGCGAGGACCTGCTGCTGCGCCTGGCCTCGCAGCTCGAGGTGGCGCGGCCATGGTCGGCGCGTCGGCCCAAGCTGATCGGCTAACGAGGGCGCGGGCGATCAGGGCGCCGGGCTGGCCTTCCACGCCGCCAGCAGCTCGGCCTCGCGCTCGGCGGACGGGCCGGCGCGCAGCGCGGCGGGATCGGGGATCGACGGCACCGGCGCGCCCTTGGCCCGGGCGTCGTCCTCGAGCTCCTGTTTGACCTTGGTCCGCCGCTCGATCTCGTCGGGATACCAGGCCAGCAGCGCCTTCACGGTGTCGGCGATCGGCCGGAACGTCAGCCCGGCGTGCTCGGCGCGGTCGTGGTTCCAGCGGTGGAAGCCGGCGTTCTTGCCGACCGGCGCGTTCCAGATCGGGAACGCATCCTCGCCGCCCCTGTCGTGGGCCCCGAGCCACGTCGACGGGATCCAGGTCAGCCGGGCGTCGACCGCGACCTTGAGCGGCAGGTACTTCTCGCGCTTGCCGCGGTTGAAGATGGTGACGGTATGGCCGCGGGCGATCGCGGCGTCGATGGTCTTGGGACCGAGGCTGAAGCAACCCGACGTGCTCACCACCCGCGTGCTGGCGGCCGGCGACGACGGCGAGCGCGCCGCCTATCTCCAGCTGCCCGACGGCCATCAGGTCGCGGTGGCGCCGGTGCCCGCACGGCTGGTCGGCCACGCGCTCGACATCGCGGCCCTGCGCGCTGACGTCGGCGTCATCGTGGTCGCGGTCCAGCGCGCGCCCGACTCCCGCAACACCGCGCCGCGCTGGCTCGACCCGGACGCCGGCATGGGCCTCGCGGTCGGTGATCGGCTGATGGTGATCGCGACCGCCGACGAGCTCGACCGGTTCGAGGGAGGGAGCGGGTTACCAGCGTAGGCCGGCTCACGCCGTTCACAGCCCGGCCGCGGTCGGACCGCACGTCGTGCAGATCGTTGGTGACCGCGACCATGCGACATGCGACTACGTCGCTATCGGGGGGTGCAGGTCGCACCACGGTCATCCACACGAGCGGGAGATGCAGCTGCATGCGCACGGGAACAAAGCTGGTTGGTGTCGCGTTGTTCGGGCTCACGTTGGCGTCGGCGTGCGGGGCTGACCCGACGACCGACCCCAGCGTCGACGAGAAGATCACCGGCGACGGTGCCCACGTGCTGCGGGCGACCGACGGTGCGCTGACCGCGCCGTCGACGGCCGCGCCGACCGCGATCGCCTCCCGGTTCGTGGCCGACCGCACCGGCGTCGCCACCGACGCGCTCGTGGTCGACGCCGCGGTCCCCGGTCGCGGCGGCATCACCCACGTCCGTCTGAGCCAGACCGTCGACGGCGTGCGCGTCGCGGGCGCCTACGCCAAGGTCGCGATCTCGAGCCGCGGCGAGGTGCTGCAGTCGATCGATCACCTCGCGGCGATCACCGACTCCCCGGCCCCGGCCACGATCGGCGCGCGCCAGGCGCTGTCCGCCACCCTCGCCCACCTCGGCTACCCCAGCGTCGACCTCGCTGCCGGCCAGGTCCGCGGCGCCAAGGCCGAGTTCCTCGCCACCCGCGACTTCCACCGCAACCCGACCGTCGAGCGGGTGATCTACGTCGCCGCCGACGGGCTGCGCATCGGCTTCGAGGTCGAGACCTGGTCGCGCCAGGGCAACCAGCTCGACTACACGCTGGTCGGCAGCGACGGCGCGATCGTGTCCGTCGAGCACCGGACCAACAACGACGCGTACAACGTGTTCGTCGAGGATCCGGCCAAGGGGCCGCAGACCGTGATCAACGGCCCGGGCGCTGGCAACGCCGAGAGCCCGTCGGGCTGGCTGGCGGGCACGCAGACCACCATCAACATCTCGGGCAACAACGCCCACGCCTACCTCGACACCGACGCCAACAACGCGCCGGACTCGGGTGGCACCGCGGTCAACGACGGCAACTTCCTGACCGCGGTCGCCCTCAGCGTCCAGCCGTCGACCGTCGGCAACAAGGCGGTCGCGGTCCAGAACCTGGCGTACTTCAACAACACGGTCCACGACATCCTCTACCGCCACGGCTTCAACGAGGCCGCCGGTAACTTCCAGACCAACAACTTCGGGCAGGGCGGCGCCGGCAACGACCCGGTCCAGGCCGAGGCCCAGGATGGCAGCGGCACCGACAACGCCAACTTCTCGACGCCGAACGACGGCAGCGCGCCGCGCATGCAGATGTACCTGTGGAGCGGCGTCGCGCCGACCGCGCTAGTCACGATCGGCACCACCGACTACGCCGGCTACGCGTCGAGCTTCGGCGCCGCCCCGACCCTGGCCGGCACCACCGGCCCGCTCGCGATCATGTCGCCCGCCGACGGCTGCACCGCCGCCGCCGCCGGCTCGCTGAACGGCAAGATCGCGATCATCGATCGCGGCACCTGCAACTTCACCGTCAAGGTGCTCAACGCCCAGAAGGCCGGCGCGGTCGCGGCGGTCATCGCCAACAACGCCGCTGGCGCGTTCGCCCCCGGCGGCACCGAGCGCAGGGTCAAGATCTCGTCGGCGATGGTGTCGCAGGCCGATGGTGCGACCCTGCGCATGCAGCTCGGGGCCTCGACCAAGCTGCGCAAGAACCCGGCGACGCCGATCCAGATCGACGGCGACATCGACTCTGACATCGTCTTTCACGAGTACGGCCACGGCCTGACCTGGCGCATGATCGGCAGCATGAGCGGCAAGCTCGCCGGCGCGATCGGCGAGGGCGCCAGCGACGTCAACGCGTTCCTCATCAACCACGACCCGATCGTGGGCGAGTACGCGTACTCGAACGCCGCCGGCATCCGCCGCTACTCGTACGCCGGCTACCCGCTGACCTACAGCGCGGTCACCGGCGCCGAGGTCCACAACGACGGCGAGATCTACGCGGGCGCGATGTGGAAGGTGACCCAGAACTACCTGGCCGCCGGGCTCACCCTGAGCGACGTCCAGGACGACTTCGTCGACGGCATGAACTTCACCCCGGCGGCCCCGGCGTTCGAGGACATGCGCGACGGCATGCTGCAGGGCGCGACCGCCGTCCGGGCGTGCTTGATCTGGCGCGGCTTCGCGTCGAGCGGCATCGGCGTCGGCGCCGACGGTCGCCTGAGCCAGAACGGCACGCTGACGGTCGTCGAGTCGTTCGTGCTGCCGCCCGGCTGCTAGCAAACGGCCCGGCCCGAGTCCGGCCGGTCGCCGCGCGGCGATCGGCCGTTCGCTTTCTCGGGGCGGGCCATGCCGTGCGAGCGCCGATCCTGGCGGGCGAGGCCCGTGCTACCAACGGGCGGGTGAGCACCCTCACCCGATCGTCGATCCTCATCGCAGCCCTCGCCGCCGCCTGCGGTGGCAAGGCCCCGGCCGCTAGCCCGACCCCGGTCACCACGCCGACGCCGACCCCGGCGCCCGTGGTCGACGAGGGCCCGACCGCCGAGCAGGCGCTGGCCTGGGTGGTCAGCACCATCGTGGGCGGCGGCAAGCCGACCGTGGCCGAGGTCGAGGCCCGGTTCGCGCCATCGTTCCTGAAGGCGGTGCCGACCGCGCAGGTGACCGAGATCTTCGCCGCGCTCGCCACCCAGCTGCCGCCGATGAAGCAGCTCAAGCTCGATGGCAAGCCGCCGCTGGCGCTGGCGGCGGTGTTCGACACGGCGTCGGGCGGGGTCCGGGTCAGTGTCGAGATGACCAAGACCACGCCGCGCCAGATCGCCGGCCTGATCTTCGCGCCGGCCACCGCCGAGGCGCCGCCCCGGACCTACGGCGACGCGGTCGCCCAGCTCCAGCAGGCGGCCAGCCACTCGCAGCTGTTCGTCGCCGAGATCGACAAGGGCGCGTGCAAGCCACTGCAGAACCACAACAGCACGGACCAGCTCGCGATCGGCTCGGCGTTCAAGCTGTGGGTGCTGACTGCGCTCGACGAGAAGCTCAAGACCGACAAGAAGCTCGATTGGACGTCGCCGGTCGCGGTCCGCGACGAGGCCAAGAGTCTGCCGTCGGGCGAGCTGCAGGACGCGGCGGCGGGCACCGAGCTGTCGGTGTTCGACGTCGCCACCAAGATGATCTCGATCAGCGACAACACCGCGACCGATCACCTGATCGATCTGGTCGGTCGCGAGCAGGTCGAGAAGGCGCTGGTCCTGGCCAAGCACGACCACCCGTCCCTGAACTACCCGTTCCTGCGCACCCGCGAGATGTTCGCGCTCAAGCTGCTCGCGACCCCGGCCGAGCTCGACGCCTATCGCAAGGCGCCGCTGCCGGCCAAGCGCGCGCTGCTCGACGCGTTCCGCCAGCGACCGCTGCCCGCGGTCGACCAGGTGGCCAAGGACTGGACCGCACCGCGCGCGCTCGATCTCGAGTGGTTCGCGAACGGCCCCGACCTCTGCAACGTCATGGCCACGCTCGGCACTCGCGCCGGCTGGAAGCCCGAGTCCGAGCTGCTGACGATCCTCGGCAAGAACCCGGGCGTGCCGTACGACAAGGACCGCTGGAGCTACGTCGGGTTCAAGGGCGGGTCCGAGCCCGGGGTCATGAACCTGACCTGGCTCGGCCACCGCGTCGACGGCAAGTGGTTCGTGGTCGAGGTCGGCGTCAACGACGATCAGCACGCGATCGACGAGGGGCTGGTGATCAACGCCGGCGCCGGCGCGCTGGCGATCCTCGGGGCCGAGGCGCCCGCCGCGCCCGCCACGCCGTAGCCCGCGCGCCCCGAGGCCCCGAGCGCAGCTCGGGCCGGGGTTGAATGTCGAGATCGGACCGGCCCTCCGGTGCCGGCCCGATCGATCGACGACATAGGGTTGATTCTGGCCAACCCTTTGAGGTGCTATGCCAGCGGGGTGGAGTCGCCCGCGCCCCCGGTCTCGGCCCTCCAGCCCGTCGAGCGGCTCCGCGCGCTCCGCCACCGCAACTACCGCCTGTTCCTGACCGGGCAGACCGTGTCGCTGTGCGGCACCTGGATCACCTCGGTCGCGACCGCGTGGATGGTCTACCGGCTGACGTCGTCGGCGTTCCTGCTCGGCGTGGTCGGCTTCGCCAGCCAGGCGCCGACTGCGATCCTGGCCCCGGTCGCCGGGGTCTGGGTCGATCGCTGGGACCGCCACCGGGTGCTGGTCGTCACCCAGGCCTGCGCGATGCTGCAGTCGACCGCGCTGGCGGTGTTCGCGCTCACCGGCCTGATGACCGTCACCCACCTGATCGTCCTCGGCGCGATCCAGGGCTTGATCAACGCGTTCGACGTCCCGGCCCGGCAGTCGTTCGTGGTCCAGATGATCGACGATCGCGCCGACCTCGCCAACGCGATCGCGCTCAACTCGTCGATGGTCAACGGCACCCGGCTGATCGGCCCGGCGGTCGGCGGCGTGCTGATCGCCGCCGTCGGCGAGGGCTGGTGCTTCGCGATCGACGCGGTCAGCTACGTGGCAGTGATCGCCAGCCTGCTGGCGATGCGGATCACGCCGCTGCCGCCGCGCTCGCGCCGCGGCAACGTGTGGGCCGAGCTCGCCGACGGCCTCGGCTACGTCCGGCGCACACCGCTGGTGTTCGCGGTCCTGACCATGCTCGCGACCGCGAGCCTGCTCGGCATGCCCTACACCGCGCTGATGCCGGCGTTCGCGGTCGAGCGGCTCGGCGGCGGCGCCCACACCCTCGGCTTCCTGATCGGCGCGTCGGGCCTCGGCGCCCTCGCGGCCGCGCTGTACCTGGCCGGCCGGCGGACCGTGGTCGGGCTCGGCACCGTGATCGGCCGCGCCGCCGCCGTGTTCGGGCTCGCGCTGGTCGCCTTGGCGTTCGTGCGCTCGCCGTGGCTGGCCGCGCCGATCCTGTTCGTGGCCGGCACCGGGATGATGCTGCTGCTGGCCGGCACCAACACGATCATCCAGTCCCTGGTCGACGAGGACAAGCGCGGTCGGGTGATGAGCCTGTACACGCTGGCGTTCTTCGGCGCGACCCCGATCGGCGCGCTGGTCGGCGGCATCGTCGCCCGCCGGTTCGGCACCGAGGTCGCGATCGGCCTCGGTGGGGGCGCGTGCATCGTCGCCGCGCTCGCCTTCCGGTCGATGCTGCCGCACCTGCGCGCGGTCAGCCGACCGCTGTACGTCGAGAAGGGGCTCTTGCCGCCGCTCGACGCCGGGACCTGATCACGCGCGGCCCCGGACGGGCGTGCGATCACGGCTCGGCGCGGAACGCGAAGGTCTCGGGATCGGGGCACAGCGCGGCCCGCTGGTCGGCGCTGATCGTGAACTCGGGGAACGGCTCGAACTTGCGGATCAGCGCGCGCACGCCCTCGTAGCCGCTGCCGTTGACGCCGTCGGTGTTGAGGTTCCAGTAGCGCACGGCCTGGTCGGCGGTGAAGCCGCAGAACTGGCGCAAGGTCGCGGCGGCGGCGTAGCCCGAGGCGTGCCAGCCGTTCCAGCAGTGGACGTAGATCGGCCCGAGTTCGGGGCGGCGGATGTGATCGTAGACGGTGGCGATGACCCGCCGGATGTCGTCGCGCTTGCCGCGCAGCACGCTGATCTGGCCGTAGTCGAGGTGGCCGCTGTCGCCCTCGAAGGTCCGGCAGGTCTCGCTCGACGGCGCGCTGGCGAAGTGGGTCGGGTACATGTACAGCGCGGTGCCGAACCCCTCCTCGCACAGGTGGGCGAGGCCGTCCTCGGGCAGCGGGTTGCTGTTGTCGCGCTTGCCGGTGCGGTTGAAGACGTTGTTGGCGCCGCCGCGGTAGTAGACGCCGTTGAG
Source organism: Myxococcales bacterium (assembly GCA_043775605.1). Lineage (GTDB taxonomy): Bacteria > Myxococcota_A > Polyangia > Haliangiales > Haliangiaceae > UBA2376. The sequence continues at coordinate 129 of JAYVSF010000515.1, read as the reverse complement.
CACCGCGCGCACGTTGCGGGTGCCGTACAGCGCCTCGACTCCGGTGCCGTGGTTGGTGACCAGCTTGTCGAGCGCGGTCGTGACCGGGTAGCGCCGGCGATAGAGCTCGCCGACGATCGGCGGTGGTGG
>JAYVSF010000514.1:0-4632 GCA_043775605.1 Myxococcales bacterium | reverse complement strand
CCACCACCGCCGCCACCGCCACCCTTGGCCTCCTTCTTCTGCTCGCCCGCGTCGCCACCCTTCTGACCAGCGCCCGCAGCCCCGCCAGCGCCACCCTTGGTGGATCCGCCGCCGAGGTTGATGTTGATCAGCGAGCCCTTGACCGTCATGGCCGAGCTCGCCTTCATGTTGATCTTGCCGTCGGTCGTGACGTTGAGCGCCCCGGTCGCCTCGACAGTCGTGGCGCCGCCCTTGCTGGTCATCTTCACGTTCTTCGCGTGGAAGATGCAGTTCGCCTTCGCCTTGATCGAGATGTCCTTGCTGGACTCGATGTTGACGGTCTTCTTCTTGACGTCGAGGACGATCTTGTTCTTCTTCGTCGAGTCGACGATGATGATCTTCTCTTCGCCCTTCTTGTCGACGAAGATGATCCGGTGACCTGACTTCGACTTGATGAGCTTGATGTCGTTCTTGCCGTCGGTGTTGACCTGCGGCGGGGGCTGCTTCTCGTTCCAAAGCGAGCCGATCACGATCGGCTTCTCGATGTCACCGTGCTCGAACACGACCAGGACCTGATCGTCGTTCTCCGGCAAGAAGTACGCGCCGCGGTCGGGGCCGGCGAACGGCACCGCGATCCGCGCCCAGTACGTCTTCTCGTTCCCCGGCAGCCAGGGGTACTTGACCATGACCCGAAACGGCGCGATCTCGTCCTTGTTCTTCACGACGATGGCGAAGTGCACGCCCCGGATCTTGTCGGAGCGCTGCGCGGCGTATTCGGGTCGGTCGAGGGTGAGCACGGGGGTCAGTTCAGGTTGATGGTGGCGCCTTCGTACTTGCCGGCGCCGGAGGAGGAGATGGTGACCGTGGCGCCCTTGAGCGACAGATCGGTCTGGGCCTTGATGTCGAGCTGCTTGTCGGCCGAGATCTCCACGTTGATCGCCTCGATGGTCAGCGTGCCGTCGGGGCACAGGATGTTGAAGGCACCGGACATCGAGCAGGCCGCGATGCCGTTGGTGCCCGCGCCCTGGGCCACCGGGATGTCGTGCTTGTTGGGACCCGCGCCCCCCGAGGCGAACTCGCCGATGGTGAACTGCAGCGCGTCGGTCTTGTCGCGGATCGTGATCTTGCCCTTGGGGCTGTCGTCGAGGATGAAGCGGTGGCCCGAGCGCGACTTGAAGCCGCGGAACTCGTTCTTGCCATCCTTGAGGGGCTCGGGGGGCAGGTCCGTCTTGCTCCAGATACCGCCCAGCACGATCGGCTGACAGATATCGCCAGCGACGAACACGACCGCGACCAGGTCGTCGATCTCCGGCAGGTGGTACCAGCCGAACTTGTTGCCCGCCATCGGGGTGAGCACCTGCGCCCAGTGGGCCTGGTCCTTGTCACCCGCGTCGAGCCACGGGAAGCGGACCTTGAGCCGGCCCAGCTTCTTCTCGTCGTCCTTGTTCTGGCAGACGATGCCGTAGTACACGCCCGACAGGACGTGGTCTCCGGACCAGGGGCTCGATCCACCGCCGCGCATCAGGGCTTCTCGCCGTCCCGGCCGACCCGGATCGTCGTGATGTAGCCACCGTCCTCGCCCTTGGAGTGCGAGTAGTGGTGGGTGCAGCCGCGGACCAGGTACTTGCCGTTGAAGCGATCGCTGGCGGTCTTCAGGTTGACCGTGAGCTTCACGACGATGCCCGGCTTGATCCCGTTGTGACCGGAGATCTCCGCGTCGCCGCTCATGTAGCCGATGGCGAGCTCGCCGAGCTTGGACTTGGCGATCGCGTCGGCCTCCTGCTTCGAGAAGCACGGCGTGTCGACGGTGAAGGTCACGACCTCACCGAAGTCCGACAGCGTCGAGGCGCCGCTCTTCGAGCCCAGCTTCGAGCCGCCGGCGCTGGCCTCGCCGACGATCTCTTCCTTCTTCTCGGGATCCCAGGCGCGGACGGTCACCTTCTTCACGACCGCGGCGTTGGACACGCGCACGTTGAAGGCGCGCAGCTTCTTGGCCGGGTCCTTGTCGAGCTTGAACTCGAGGCCCGAGTCCTTGTCGAGCTTGGGCGCGTCGAAGTAGAAGTCGGTGCCCTCGCACCAGACGTCGAAGCCCAGACGCGCCGCGCGGCTCCTCACGAACGCCAGATCGTCGGTGTTGTGCTGGTAGACGTGCTTGTGCGTGATCTTCGGGGACGCGCCGACCTTGGCCGTCAGCCCGTGCTTCTGCACGATCTCGCTGACGATGTCCTGGTCGGACTTGTCCTGCCAGGTCTTCGACTTCTTGCCGCGCAGCATGCGGTGCATCTTGTTGAAGCCGCGGACGGTCAGCTTGCTCTCACCACCCTGCCGGTAGTGGGAGTCGAAGCCGACGACCTCGCCCTTGAACACCACGACGTGGTTACCTGCGCCGCCCTCGTCCGCGTAGCGGGTCCCGCCGCCGATCGCCAGCTCGAGCGGATCGCCCGGCTTGAACTTGTCGTTGAAGTCGTGGGACATGTTGCGCAGGGTGACGGCGCAGAAGTCCGGCTGACCGAGGTCCATCTCGACGGTGAACGCGTCGACGTCCTTGGACTCGACCTTCTGGCCCTTGATCTTCACGTCGAAGTCGACAGCCGCAGCGGTCTTGTTCACCATCGGACTTACCTACGCGCCCTTCTTGAACGAAAGACGGCTGGCCTCCTTGAACTTGCAGGAGCAGGTGGCGCGGACCGGCGTCCCGTTCGGGAGGAACATGGTGTACTTGATCGAGACCGACTCGAGCACACCCTCGAAGGGCGGCATCGCGGTGCCCCACTTGACCTTCACCCGGGTCGGCCGCTTCTTCTCTTCCGAGCCGTTCTCGTCCATGACCTCGGCGAGCTTGAGCAGCTTGGCCACGTACTTGGCGTGGACATCGCCCTGCTCTTCGTAGGTGTCGAAGAACAGCTCGACGCTCAGCGAGCGGCCGTCGGCACTGGTGAACTCCAGGTCCGGCGTGTTCGCCTTGGAGTTCTTGCCCTTCTGCCAGGGGACCGACTTGTCGAGCCCGACCTCCTTCGGGTTGTACTGCGCCGTGACGTCCACGCCGTTCTCGAGGCCGATGATGTGCATCTTTCCAGACGCGGCATTTCTAGTGCTCATTGGTAAGGATCCCCGCTGCGCTCCCGCGCAGTCTCGATGAGTTTGAGAACCTCGGCGTAGACTTCAGCGGCCAGCTTGGCGACGTCGGGCGTCTTGTCTTCGTGCTTGCCGTGGGCCTTGCTGGCCCCATGACCACCACCGTGCGACGCAGCGCCCTTGGGCGAGGCCGCGATCTGCTTCTCCGGCATCGCGGTGACCAGCACCAGCTCGGCCAGGGTCATGCCGCCAGCGCCCGACTTGTCCTCGAGCAGCTTGCGCGCGGCGCCCTCGAACCAGGCCGGAATCTCGGGCTCACCGCCGCCGAACTGGCTGAACGTGCGCCCAGGCCGAGCCGTGGCCGAGGCGGCAGAGCCCCCGCTGGCGCTCGCGCCGGACGAACCCGCCTCGGGCCGAGCCGTGTCGACGTACACCGGCGCATCGACGCGCTCGGCCAGGCTGGGTGCCTGCGACCGGCCACCCGCGGTGGCGAGCTCGGCGCTGGCCGGCGCGACGAACGAGCCGAGCGCCTCGCCCGCGCGGCTTGCGAGCCCCGCCAGGCCGGCCTGACCCGGCCGGATCCAGGGAGCCGCTGAAGCCGGCGACTCGGCGTCCCCGCGGGCGCTCGGCGCGACCATGTGGAGGTCGCCCTGGAACACCTGCGGCATCACCGACCACACCGCCGCGGCGCGAGCCCGTGGCGACAGCCCACCAGCATCGCTGCCCGCCACGACCGCCATCGCCCGAGCCGCGCGTGCGGACGGCGACAGCGACAGGCCCTCGGGCGAGCGAGCGAGCGCGATGTAGACGGCCTCGAAGCGAGCGCGCAGGGTCGCCGGCGTCATCGTCGGCGAGACGGTGCTCCACGCGGCGTCATCGATCGGCGCGGTCGCGGCCGCGGCCTCTGCGGTCGCGGCGGCGGTGATCGCCTCGACGCTGCCGGCCTCGGTGCCGACGAAGCCGGCGGGCGACGAGGCGCCTTCGCGAGCGCCACTGTCGGCGCGGGCCGCCATCGGACCGGCGCCAGCGACAAACGACAGCTCGGGCGCCGCGCCTGCCGAGAAGCCAGCAGGACCCGCGACGCCAGCCGAGCCCGCGACGCCGGCCGCAGCGGCCTGGCCGATCGGACCCGCGCCCGCGAGACCGGCCATCGCCCCCATCGCGTTGAGCGGGACGCCAGCCGAGCGCAGCGCGCTGGCCAGCGCCGCCTGATCAGCGCCCGGGAACGCCGTGACCCACGTGCCGAGGTCGGCGACCGCCTGGGCGGCGAGCAGCTCGAGCGCGACCACCGGTAGACCGGCGACCCCGTCGACGCTCTGAGCCCGCAGCCCGAGGGCGCTGACCGCGCCCGGGGGCCAGAGGAAGGCACCGCGCGGCATGCGCGCGGGCGCACCAGGAGCAGCCGCGCCCCAGGTCGGGACCTCACCGCCGCGGGCTGCGCCCGGACCGGAGACATCCCAGCCGGACATGGCCGACGACGACGCGGCAGCGACGGCGCCCGGCGCCGCAGCGGCCGACGTCGAGGCGAGCCCGGTGCCGGCGGCCTGCTCGAGCAGCGCGGCCTCGACCGCGGCCGGC
>JAYVSF010000513.1:0-12617 GCA_043775605.1 Myxococcales bacterium | reverse complement strand
CCCACGGCGGTCCCGGTGACCGAGCATCCGGCTGCCCCACCCGACGGCGACCAGGATGAAGATGACGATGACGATGACCTCGACGAGGACGACGACGAGGACGACGAGGATGATGACGACGACCTCGACGACGACCTCGACGACGACGAGGATGATGACGACGAGGATGATGACGATGATGACGAGGATGATGACGACGACGACGACGAGGATGATGACGACTTCGAGGTGATCGACAAGACCGCGGCCGCGCTCGCCGAGGAGGGCACCGAGGTCGAGGGTGAGATCACCGTGCTCGCGCGCAAGCGCGTGCCCAAGGCGCCCAAGCTACGCCCGGGCGTGGCCGCCGTCGTCGAAGGCACCGACGCCGCTGCCGAGGCCCGGCGTCGCCGTCGGCGCCGGCGGCGCAAGCGACGGGCGATGCTGCCGTCCAAGGCCGACTTCCACTCGCCGGTGCTGACGACCGGCGGCCCGCCCGATGTCACCCAGGCCAGCCGCGGACGGTCGTCGCCGGGCGGCCCGGTGATCGAGTACGTGCGCGGACCGATGCGTATCAACATGGCGCCGGTCGCCTCGGCCGCGCCGAGCGACACTGGCCTGCCGCGGACCGGCGGCAAGCGGCGGTCGCGCGATCGCTGGCAAGCCGGCGCGCCCGGCGGCCGACCGCTCACCGCCGCCGAGCGTCGGGCCGAGCGCCGGGCCGAGCGCCTCGAGAAGAAGAAGCGCCGGCGGCGACGGCGCAAGCGGAACCAGGACATGGTGGCCGGTGATGGACCGGTGTCGTTCTTCTCGCCGATCGGCGGCCCACGTCCGCTGCCGCCGGGGCCGCCACCCGGACCGCCGCCGGGCGACGGCACGCAGGGCGCGGCCCCGGTCCAGCTCGGGCCCGACGGTCAGCCGTTGCCGCGCAAGCGCCGCCGCCGGCGACGCCGCGGTCGCGGTCGTCCGGGCGGAGGTCCCCCGGGCGAGGCCGGCGCGAACGTCGGCGATGGCGGCGATGGCGGGGGCCCACCCTCGCCCGGACCGTCGACGCCACGCGACGGCGACGCCTGACCCCGCCTACCCCCCCGCCCCCCGGCGGACCTGCTACGCTGCAAGCATGCTCGGCAGCCTCAGGATCCGTCGACGCTCGGCGCGGCGCATCGAGCTGGCGGTGTCGCGCCTGACCCACGCCCTCGGCTGGGTCACGGCAGCGGTCGCCGCGATCGCCGGGCTGTGGCTGGCGACCTGGTCGGTCACCATCGGCGTGATCGCCGGGCTGATCGCCGTCGGCGGCGCGGTGGTCGCGACGATGCGCCACGATCTCTGCTTCGATCGGGATGACGGCGTGCTGCGGATCGACGAGCGCCTGGCCGGCCTGCCGCGCCACGCGGTGGTGCCGCTGTTCCACCTCAAGGCCATCGTGGTCAAGGCGCGCGCTGGTGGCGGCTTCGTGGTCCAGATCGAGCGCCGGGTCGGCGAGCCAATTGTCCTCGACACCGACGATCGCCCGGGCCCGCTCTACACCCTCGCGCAGGCGGTGGCCGACGCCGCCGGCCTGCGGCTCATCTACGACGCGACCGCGCGCGCGACCGGCCCGTAATCGGCCGACGTTTGGTGTAGCGTCACCGGCGATGCGCGCCGTCACCGTGTCGCTGTTGCTGGTCGCCGCCGGCGGATGCTCGACCTCGAAGCCCGACGCGCCAGCGCCGCCCGCCGCGGCCGACGATTTCGGCAAGCGGGTCGGCATCGATCCCGATCGCTGGACCTGCGACGTCCTCACCACCCCGGCGGTGCTGGCCGAGGCCCTCGGCGCGCCCGCCCACGAGGTCGAGAGCGGGATGCCGACCCCGCGCGGCGTGCCGCGGCCGTGCAACTACATCGTCGAGGCCATGCCCGGCCAGCAGGAGGCCTGGACGTACGACCTCGACTGTCGCGACGGTGCGCTCAAGACCGCCGAGATCCTGTTCAGCCAGTACCAGGAGACCAACGCCGCGATGATCGCGGCCTACGGCGACGCCAGCGCCGGCAAGGCGATCATCGACGACGGCGGGGTCGCGCTGTCGGCGCCCGGCGGCTCGTTCCCGGTCGCGGTCGGCAAGCGCGGGCTCGATCACCACGGCCAGGGCATCCTGTTCGTCGACGACGACGCGCCTTGCTACGTCCGCGTGGTCGGCCGCGATGCAGCCCGCCGCCTGACCCTGGCGAAGCTCATCGCGCAGAAGCTCACCCCCGCCACCGCGCCGATGCGCCCTCACTACGTCAAGGCCGCGCCTTGACCGTCCCCCCGACCGCCGGAGCACCCATGGCCGATCCCAGCCCCCGCGCCCTGTCCCCCTGGCTCGCCGGCACCCTCGCCGTCGTCGCCGCCACCGCGCTCCCCGCCCCGACCCCGGCCGCGGCCGCGCCCGCCGCGATGGCGCTCGAGCACTACCGGCTCGCCAACGGCCTCGAGGTCATCCTCCAGCCCGACCCGACGGTGACGTCGGCGGTGGTCCACGTCTGGTACCACGTCGGCAGCAAGGACGAGGTCGTCGGCAAGACCGGCTTCGCCCACCTGTTCGAGCACCTGATGTTCGAGGGCTCGAAGCACGTCGCCGAGGGCCAGTTCGATCAGCTGCTCGAGGCCGCCGGCGGCTGGAACAACGGCACGACCAACAACGATCGCACCAACTACTTCGAGCAGGTCCCGGCCGATCAGCTGCCGCTGGCCCTGTGGCTCGAGGCCGACCGCATGGCCGGGCTGTGGGACGCGATGAACATGGACGTGTTCACCAACCAGCGCGACGTGGTCAAGAACGAGCGCCGGCAGAGCTACGAGAACCGGCCGTACGGCATGGCCGACCTCCAGGTCCAGCAGGCGCTGTGGCCCAAGGGTCACGGCAACTGGAACCTGACCATCGGCACGATGGAGGACCTCGACCGCGCCAGCCTGGCCGACGTCGAGCAGTTCTGGCGGACCTACTACCTGCCGTCGAACGCGACCCTGGTGGTGGTCGGCGGCTTCGACGTCGCCCGGGTCAAGCAGCAGATCCAGACCCTGTTCGCGTGGATGCCGACCCGGCCGACGCCGACCCTGCGCACGCTCGACTCGCCGGTGACGCCGCTGGCCGCGCCGGTCCGCCTGACCATGACCGACAACGTCCAGGCCCCCAAGGTCATCATCCAGCTGCGCGCGCCCCAGGCTTACGGCGCCGGCCTCACCGATCTCGCGATCGCGGCCCAGATCCTCGGCGGCAGCAAGACCAGCCGGCTGTCGAAGCGGCTGGTGTTCAAGGACCAGCTGGTGACCGAGGTCTACGCCGCGCTCAGCCCGCAGTTCCTGGGCAGCGAGCTGCAGATCGCCGCGGTCGCCAAGCCCGGCGTCGACATCGCCAAGGTCGAGGCCGCGATCATCGACGAGATAGGCGCCCTGACCAGCGCGCCGCCGAGCGCGGCCGAGGTCGAGCGGGCCCGCCGGGTCACCGAGGTCGGCCTGCTGTCGAGCCTAGAGAACCTGGCCAGCCGGGCCGAGCACCTGGCGTCGTGGTCGGCCTACACCGGCGATCCCGATCACCTGGCCGAGGACCAGGCCGAACTCGCCGCGGTCACGCCGGCCTCGGTGCTGGCGGCCGCCAAGACGTGGATCCGGCTCGACGCCGCGGTCACGATGATTGTCACGCCTGCGCCCACGGCCCCGACCGCACCCGCCGCCCCGGCTGGAGGTGGCAAGTGAGCTCCACCGTTCGCACCGTTGCCATCGTTCGCACCCTGTCGCCGCTCGCCGCGGTCACCTCGCTGGTGGTCGGCGTCGCCGGCTGCTGCCCGCCGATCCCGCGCGCCACCGGCCCCGACGTCGTCGCCGCACCGACCCCGCCCGCCCCGCCGACGACGCCGGTCGAGCCACCGGCGCCGCCCGCCCCGCCGCCGGCCCCGCCGGTGCCGTGGGAGACGGCGGGCGTCGACTGGAGCGCCCCGCCCGCGGCCTGGCCCGAGACCGCGTTCACCGCGCCGGTGCCGACCACGTTCAAGCTTGCCTCCGGCCTGTCGGTGGTGCTGGTCGAGAACCACCGCCTGCCGCTGGTCAGCGTCCGCGTGCTCTCGCACCAGGCCGGCAGCCGCAACGACGGCGCCCAGAGCGGCCTGGCCGCGCTCACCGCCGATCTACTCGACGAGGGCGCCGGCACCCGGGGCGCGCTCGAGCTGTCCGAGGAGCTCGAGCGCCTCGGCGCCGACCTCACGATCGGCACCGCGCCCGACCACACCCAGCTCTCGGTCGACACCCTGACCGAGACCCTCGATCCGACCCTGGCGATGGTCGCCGATGTGCTGCTGCGCCCGCGCTTCGCCGCGGACGACTTCACCCGCGTCCGGGCCGAGCGCAAGGCCGACCTCGAGCTGCGCCCCGATCAGCCGCGGGCGCTGGCCGCCCTGGCCTTCGACGGCCTCATCTACGCCGGTCACCCCTACGGTCGGTCGAGCCAGGGCTACGTCGCCACCGTCGACAAGCTCACGCTCGCCGACGTCAAGTCGTTCTGGAAGGGCCACTACGGCCCGGCGGTGACCACCATCGTGGTCGCCGGCGACGTCACCCGGCCGCAGCTCGAGAAGATGCTCAAGGCGCGGCTCGGCGGCTGGAAGACCAAGGTCAAGACGATGGCGCGGCCGGTCGCGGCCACGGCGCCGACGCCGGTGATCGCGCTGGTCAACCGCCCGGGCGCGCCGCAGAGCGTGGTCCGCATCGGTCGCGCGGCGCCCGACTCGCTGGCCGGCACCACCGCCGACCGGGCCGCGGCCGACGTCGCCAACATGGCGGCCGGCGGCAGCTTCGCCTCGCGGCTCAACGGCAAGCTGCGCGAGGAACTCGGCTACACCTACGGCGCGTTCTCGTCGTACTGGCGGTCGCGCTGGGCCGGGTCGTGGGCGATGTCGTCGTCGATCCGCACCGACGTCACCGTGCCCGCGATCAAGGAGGCGCTGGCGATCATCGGCGACCTCGGCAAGCAGCCGCTGCCGGCGCCCGAACTGGCCAAGGCCAAGGCCCTCATCGAGCGCTCGTTGCCGCAGGACTTCGAGACCAACGGCGGCATCGCCGGCGCGTTCGCGTCGCTGATCGCCGATGGCCGGCCGCTGACGACCTACCGCGATCTGCCGGCGGCGATCAGCGCGGTCGACGCCGCCGCGGCCCTGGCCGCCGCCGCCTCCTGGAAGGACCTGATCATCGTGGTGGTCGGCGATCGCGACGTCATCGGCAAGGACCTGGCGACCCTCGGCCTGCCGGTGGTGGCCTACGACGCCGAGGGCCACCCGGAGAAGCCGTGACCGCGGCGCCCGACCTGGCGATGCCGGCGACCGGCGGGGCATCGTTCCCGCGGCTGGTGGCGATCATGGCGCGGCTGCTCGCGCCCGACGGGTGCCCGTGGGACCGCGAGCAGACCCTCGACACCCTGCGCGGCTTCCTGGTCGAGGAGACCTACGAGGTCCTCGACGCGCTCGAGCGCGGCGACGTCGGCCACCACTGCGAGGAACTGGGCGACCTGCTGATGCAGGTGGTCTTCCAGGCGGCCCTGCGCCAGGCCGAGGGCGGGTTCGCGATCGACGACGTCGTCGCTGGCATCTGCGATAAGCTGGAGCGCCGGCACCCCCACATCTTCGGCGACGGCGCGACGCTCGAGACCTCGGCCGAGGTGCTGACCCAGTGGGAGGCCATCAAGGCCCAAGAGAAGCAGGCCAAGCAGGCCGAGGCCGGCGACAGCGCCCCGCCACGGACCCTCGCGGGCGTCCCCCGCGGCCTGCCGGCCCTGGCCCGGGCCAGCAAGCTCGGTAGCAAGGCCGGGCGGGTCGGCTTCGACTGGGGCGGCTGGCAGGGTTCAGTGGCCAAGGTGCGCGAGGAGATCGCCGAGGTCGAGGAGGTGGCGGAGGCCGGCGGCGATCCCGCGCGCGCGCACCACGAGGTGGGGGATCTGCTGTTCGCGGCGGTGAACCTGGCTCGCAAGCTCGACGTCGATGCCGAGAGCGCGCTGCACGACGCCTCGGTCCGGTTCACCCGCCGGTTCGAGTTCATCGAGGACCGGCTGCGCGCGGACGGCCGCACGCCCTCGCAGTCGGACCTGACCGAGATGGACCGGCTGTGGGACGCGGCGAAGGCCGCCGGCGTCGGCCAGGGTTGATTCCTCAACCCTGTGAAGGTGACGAGGCCTCGTCGACTCCGTCGCAAACCTGACGTTTTTTTGGGCAGTGAAGGTCCAAGCCGCGTGATCACGAGCGCTCCCGGTCGCTGGCAACCCGGTAGACCCCAGGTTGTCCACAGCCAAGGCCCCCGACCTGCCCCGTCGGCTGCCGGCCTCTCCGTCCGCGGCTTGACAGCCCCCGGTCGAGCGCGCTACCTACCGACCCCGTTCCAGTCGGACCTCCGGGACCACCCGAAGCCGCCGAGATTTCCGTAACGAGCCTGCAGGAGACACGATCGTGGCCAACAACCCCTCGGCCGAGAAGCGCAACCGCCAGAACATCAAGCGCCGCGCCCGCAACAAGGCGGCGCTTTCGGCGCTCCGGACCGCCGTGAAGAAGGCGCGCAACGCCATCGACGGCAAGGTCGAGACCGCTGGCGACCTCAAGAAGTCGGCGATCGCGACCATCGACAAGGCGGTCAGCAAGGGCGTGCTCAAACGCGCCACCGCCTCGCGCTACGTGTCGCGCCTGTCGACCCGCAGCGTCTGATCCCGATCGGGGACGAGCGCGCCGGGCCGCGCGCTCGGGCGAGGACCTGCGTGCTTGGCGTGGAGTTGTGTGCTCGCTAGCGCATCGACATGCCGACGATCGCGCCGGCCAATCGCTCGAGGATCAGCCGCTCTCCGAGCTGGCGCCCGAGGGTCTTCTGCACGCCGCCGGTCGCGGCGTCGTCGGTGGCCAGCTCGGTGATCCCGGGATCGGGGAAGCCCTTGAGCGACCAGTCGGCAGTCGCGATCAGCTCGGTCGCGCGGGCCAGCGCCGCCGGTGCGTAGCGCCGGGCCTGCGCGGTGAGCTTGTCGACCACGAACGGCGGCACGCCCAGCACCGCCGGCAGGTCGCGCGGGTTCACACCCTCGACTCGGGCGACGTGGCACAGCGCCATCTGCCGGACGTGGCGGGCCAGCATGACCAGCACGCCGATCGCGCTCTGGCGCTGCTCGGTGAGCGAGTCGACCGCGAGCAGGGCGCGGCCGAGATCGCCGGCGCCGATCGCGTCGGTCAGCTCGAACACGGTGCGCTCGCGGGTGTCGGCGACCAGATCGTCGACGTCATCGGCCGTGATCTCGCGGCCGGCGGCGTAGAGCGCGAGCTGATCGAGGCACAGGGCCAGGCGCGACAGATCGTTGCCGACCGCCTCGGCCAGGCGCTGGATCGCGGCCGGGGCCAGGCGCACGCCCTTGTCGGCGGCCTCGGTGCGGATCCAGCCGTCGATCTGACGCGGGGCCTCCAGCACGTGGACGAAGCCCTTCTTGCTGGCGGCGGCGTAGAACTTGAGCCGCTTGTCGAGCTTGGACGTCACCGCGAACAGCACCGTCGACGGCGACGGTGCGTCGAGGTAGGGCAACAGCGCGGTCAGTTCGTCGGCCGGGGTCGGCGCCAGGTCGCGGACGTAGACCATCCGGTGGGCGCCCATCATGGGCAGGGTCTGGCAGGTGGCCAGCAGCCGGGTGGCGCTGACCTTGCCCTCGACGACGTCGTAGTTCCACGACCGCATCGCCGCCGGCACCGTGGCGTCGCGGACCGCGGCCAGCGCGCGATCGATGAGCAGCGGGTGGTCCGACGACACCACGTAGACCGGCTGCAGCGTCTTCTTGCCGGGGAGATCGGCCACCGCCGGCGACGCTAGCACACCCACAGGTTGCCAAGCGTGAACCCTGTGGATCGCTCGCCAAGGCTCGCTTGGCGAACCGCCGGCGCGGTAGCGTCGCGGGCATGACCACCGTGTTCGTCGCCGACGCCGCGATCGTCGGTGGCGTCGCCCGCGGCCCGACCGCCGTGCTCGAGGACGCCGGCGCGATCGTCCGCGTCGACGCGCCCGCCGACGTCCTCGCCGATCCCCGCGCCGCCGGCGCCACCGTGGTGCGCTGGACCGGCAAGGCCGTCGTCCCCGGCACGGTCAACGCTCACAACCACAGCTTCCAGTCGCTGCTGCGCGGCATCGGCGACGATCTGCCGTTCCTGGCCTGGCGCGAGCAGGCGCTGTACCGCTACTCGCCGCGCCTCGACGTCGACGGCCTCACCACCGCCGCGCTGTTCGCGTTCGGCGAGATGCTGCTGCACGGCGTGACCACCGTCTGCGACTTCTTCTATCTCAACGCCGCCGGCAACGACCACGCCGCCGCGGTGATCTAGGCCGCGTGCCGGCTCGGCATCCGGGTGGTGCTGGCCCTCTGCTTCTACGACTGGGACGGCGGACCGGCCAGCTACCGCGAGCCGGTCGCGACCGCGGTCGCCAACTTCGAGGACCTCCACCGGCGCTACCACGACCGCGCGCGCCACCGGGTCAGCGTCCACCCTGCGCCCCACAGCCAGCACGGCGCGACCCCGGCGATGATCGAGGCCGGGGCCGGCTGCGCCCGCGACGCCGGCGTGCCCTGGCACATCCACCTCGCCGAGGAGCAGTACCAGGTGGCGCAGTCGCTCGAGCGCTTCGGCCAGCGCCCGCTGCCGGCGGTGGCCGGCCTCGACGTCGACCTGAGTCGCATGATCGCGGTCCACGGCTGCTGGTTCGATGGCGACGAGCGCGCGCTCCTCGCCGAGCGCCGCGGCCGCCTGGCCTACTGCCCGGGCTCCAACATGTTCCTCGGCGATGGCATCACCGACGTCGTCGACCTCCACCGGCGCGGCGTGACGATCGGCCTCGGCACCGACGGCGGCTGCTCCAACAACCGGGTCAGCGTGTTCGACGAGATGCGGACCTGCGCGCTGCTGCAGAAGGTCGCGCGGACCGACGGTCAGGCCATCGCCGCCGAGGACGTCTTCGCGATGGGCACCACCGGCGGCGGCGCGGTGCTCGAGCTGCCGGTCGGCGAGCTCGCGGTCGGCCAGCGCTGCGATCTGATCGCGGTCGAGCTCGACGATCTGTCGCTGTTGCCGGCCCAGGCCCTGGCCAAGAACCTGGTGTACGCCCTGTCGCCTCGCGCCATCACCGACGTCGTGGTAGATGGGGACGTCGTGGTCCGCGACCGCCAGCTCACCCGCGTGCCCCAGGCCGAGATCGTCGAACGTGTCCGCACCCTCACCCACGACTGGCGCCGTGACCAGCAAGCGTGACACCCGCGAGCGCGCCGTGCGCGACCTCGACAAGGGCGATGACGCGACGGTGCCCGGCAAGGGCGGCACGTCCACGTCGAGCGCCACCTCAACGTCGGGCGCGGTCGAGATCGAGCTGCTGCACGCGCGCAACCATCACCTGCGCTGGGTCGTGCTTGGGCTGATCCTCGGCGGGCTGTGCGTGACCCAGCTCGGCACCCTCGGCCAGTGGGTCGGCGTGGTGCTGCTGGCGCTCGCCGCCTGGGCCGCGTTCCGCGTGGTCCAGACCCTGCGTCATCCGCCCGGGACGATCATCGTCAACGGCGATCGCGTCACCCTGCCCCGCGGCCTGTGCCGGGGCGAGCCGCTCGACCTGACCCGCACCGCGGTCAGCGCCAGCTACCTGCTGCGCAAGGCGGTGGCCTGGCACCAGGCGGCGCCGGTGCTGGTGGTCGAGGCCGACGGCAAGGTGCTCGCGTACCCGCGCGACTGGTTCGCGAGCGAGGCCGATCAGCGCCGGGTGCTCGACGCGCTGGTCAGCGAGCGGCCCGAGCCCACCGCGTGACGTGGCTGCGCACCTCCGGGTGCGCGCTGCTCGTCGCCGCGGTCCTGCTGGTCACGCCCTCGGTCGCGCCCGCCGACGGCCCCGCACCGTCGCTCGACGTCGGCCCCGCGCACCTCGACGTCGCCGACGGCTGGACGGGGTCGGCATCGGCTTCACCTGCGGCCTCGGTCACGGCCTCGGCCACGCCGATCGTCCTGGGTGGCCATCACGGCGCGGTCCTCGTGGTCACCCGCGCGGCCGCGCCGAATCCGCTGGCCTGGTCGCGCGCCACGCGGGACGCCCACGTCGACGAGCTGATCACCGGCTTCAGCACCCTTGACGGCGCCACCGTGCTGCGCCGCGCCGTCACCACCGAAGGCGAGGCCGGCACGCCGGTCCTCGGTCTCACGCTCCTGCGCGGCGGTCGCGTCGTCGCGATCCGCGTGCTGCTCTTCCGCACCCTCACGGTCGCCGCCGCCGCCACCGCCGATGCCGCCGATCGCGCGACCCGCGCCGCGCTCGAACACGCGGTCGCCGGCCTCCACCCAGACCGCTGATCGACGCGAGCCGCGATCGCTCGCCGAAGGCTCGCTACAGACGCTCGAAGACGGCGACCAGCTCGACGTGGGCGGTCTGCGGCATCAGGTCGAGGCCCTGGGCCCAGCGCGGCGCGTAGCCGGCGGCGACCAGCAGGTCGGCGTCGCGCGCGAACGTCGCCGGATCGCAGGCGACGTAGACCACGCGGCGCGGCTTGAGCGCGCCGATACCGCTCATGATCTCGCGGGCGCCGGTGCGCGGCGGATCGAGCACGACGACATCGACCGAGTCGGCGGCCTTGAGCAGCCCCTCGACGATCGACGCGACCGAGGTGACCCGCAGATCGCGGGCGTCGGTCGGTGGCCGCGCCGGCGCGTGCTCGTCTACGGCTGTCACCTTCGCGCCGGTCGCGACCAGGCCGCGGGTGAAGTTGCCGGCGCCGGCGTGGAGCTCGAGCACGCGCTCGCCGGCGGTGACCGCGGCCGCGCCGACGACCAGCGCGACCAGCGCGGCGTTGCCGGCCGCCGAGGCCTGGGCGAAGCCGTCGCCGCGCACCCACAGGCCCGGCTCCAGCTCGACCGCGTCGACGCCGACCGCGCCGTCGGGCCAGACCACGCCGCGGATGTCGGCCTGGCCGAGCAGGCCCTCGACCGCGCGGGTGGCGCGGGCCTCGATCACGACGTGGGCGCCGCCGGGGCCGGCCACCGCGTGGATCTCGCCGTCACCGATGATCGCGCCGGTCGCGCGCATGGTCCGGACCGCGGCTAGCACCGCGGCCAGCGCCGGCGTCAACTGCGGGCACTGATCGACGTCGACGACGTCGTGGCCGCGCGGCCGGTGATAGCCGACCGCACCCCCGAGCGCGGTCCAGCGCGCCCGCCAGCGCCAGCCGAGGTCGGCGACCGGCGCCGCCAGCGGCCGCAGCTCGAGCCCGGCGGCGACCAGGCGGCGCAGCGCCCCCGCGAGCAGCGCCTGCTTGGCCTCGCGCTGGCCGGCGATGGCCACGTGCTGCCACGCACAGCCGCCGCACGCACCGGCCACGAACAAGGCACAGCTCGGGGTCACCCGCACCGGCGACGCGGTCACGATCGTCGTCAGCTCCGCGCGCGCCCAGCGGGCGTGCAACTCGACCACCCGGGCCCGCACCACGTCACCCGGCACCGCACCGGCGACGAACACCGCACGCCCGCCCGCATCGCGGCCGATGGCGTCGCCGCCCGCCGCCAGGGCGGCGATCGTGAGTTCGACCTCCTCCCCGCCGCCGTCGGTCTTGGTCCGCGCAGGCGCGGCCCTCGCAGGTCGTGGTTGCGCGCGTCCGGCACCTCGGGAACCTTGATCTCGTTTCAAGCGCCCATCCTCGCATCGATCGCGTGGGGACGGGCTCGGCGGGCCGGCCCCGGCAAAATCGGTGGTCAACGTGCAGAGGGCAGCCCCCCGCATCGTACGGCACGCGCGCCCGGCCCGCGGCAAGGCGGCGCGTCCGACCGGGTTTGACAGCCGCCCGGCCCTGCCCGACCATCGTCGCGATGAACAAGGTCTTCGCCGACGCTGCCGCCGCGCTCCACGATGTCGTCGACGGCGCGACCATCCTGGCGGGTGGATTCGGCCTGTCCGGCAACCCCGAGAACTGCATCCGCGAGCTGGCCCGCCGCAAGGTCATGGGCCTGACCGTCGTGTCGAACAACTGCGGCACCACCGACCGCGGCCTCGGCGTGCTGCTGGCCCAGGGCCAGGTCAAGAAGATGATCGCGTCGTACGTCGGCGAGAACAAGATCTTCGAGAAGCTGTTCCTGTCGGGCCAGCTCGAGGTCGAGCTGTGTCCGCAGGGCACGCTGGCCGAGCGCATCCGCGCCGGCGGCGCCGGCATCGAGGCGTTCTTCACGCCGACCGGCTACGGCACCAAGATCGCCGAGGGCAAGGAGACCCGCGAGATCGGCGGCAAGCGCTGCGTGCTCGAGCACGCCCTCCGCGGCGACGTCGCGATCGTCAAGGCCTGGAAGGGCGACGCCTGGGGCAACCTGGTCTATCGCCACACCGCCCGCAACTTCAACCCGCTGATGGCCGCGGCCGGCAAGCTCACGATCGCCGAGGTCGAGGAGCTGGTGCCGGTCGGCAGCCTCGATCCCAACACCATCCACACCCCGTCGATCTACGTCCAGCGGATCTTCGCCGGCACCGCCTACGACAAGCCGATCGAGCAGCGCACGACCCGCGAGCGCAGCTAGTACCTCGCCCACGTTCGTCTCATCCTGCCCGCGGAGTCCCCATGGCCCTCGACCGAGATCAGATCGCCCGCCGCGTCGCCGCCGAGCTG
>JAYVSF010000512.1:0-4856 GCA_043775605.1 Myxococcales bacterium | reverse complement strand
CGCCGGCGCGCGGCCGGGCACCGCCGGCAAGGGACGCCCGGGTCGGGTCGCCCCCGCCGGGGACGGAGGCGGAGGCGGCGCCGTGCGCGCGGTGACCTTGGGGGCGTCGCGCCAGGTCCCGGTCGCGACCTGCGTGCTGGTCGGCAGCGGGGTCGGCGCCTTCGGCCGGCGGGCCGCGGCCACGGCCTGGCCGAGCGTGGTCTGGGCGTCGCCGCCGGGTGGGGCCAGCCGGAGGACCTCGCCGAGCTGGAACGCGAACGCGGACGCCGACACGAACCGCTGATCGGGGGCCTTGGTCAGGGCCCGATCGATGACCGCGATCAGCTCGACCGGCAGGTCGGAGCGGAAGTCGGCGAGCGGCCGGACCGCGCAGGCCCGGATCTTCTTGAACACCTCGAGGTCGCTGTAGCCATCGAACAGCCGCTCGCCGGTCAACGCCTCCCACAACACCGCGCCCATCGCGAACAGGTCGGAGGCCGGGGTCGCCTCGCCGCCCATCGCGACCTCGGGCGACAGGTACGACAGCTTGCCCTTGACCGTGCCGGGCGCGGTCAGGCTGACCATGCGGTCGCGGGCGCGGGCCAGGCCGAAGTCGCCGAGCTTGGCGACGCCGTTGGTGCCGATCAGGATGTTGTGGGGCGAGACGTCGCGATGAACCACGGGCGCGATGTGACCGTCGGGCCGGGTCCGCTCGTGCGCGGCACCCAGCCCGCGCAAGGTGCCGATGCCGGCGGCGACCACCAGCGGCCAGGGCACGTTGAGGTTGCGGTCGCGGTACGAGCGGACCAGCGCGCTCATGTCGAGGCCCTCGACCCACTCCATCACGATGTAGTACGAGCCGTGCTCGTCGACGCAGAAGTCGTAGACCTGGACGATGTTGGGGTGCGCGAGTTCGGCCCCGACCCGGGCCTCCTCGATGAACATGTCGGTGTAGTTGCGGATCGCCCGGTACTCGGACTTGATCTTCTTGATCGCCACCGAGCGCTGGAAGCCAGCCGCGCCCCGGACCTGCGCCTTCCAGACCGAGGCCATCCCTCCCTCACCCGCGAGCTCGAGGAGCTCGTACTTGCCGTCGATCAGGGTGGGCGAAGAGGCCATCGGGTGGGGAGTATCGCGGGTGAGGCACGGTCTGGCAACCGTGCAGGTGAGCGAGCGACCGCGGGCCTACGCGGGCTCGTAGGGTCGAGGTCGGGAAGCGGGTCGGCGCCGCCGGGCCAGAAGAGGACCTGGGGCGGGGCGCGATCGGCGGCGACCTGGGGTGGCTCGGTGGGGAGGTCGAGGTGGGTGAGGATGGCGGCGAGGACCCGCACGGGGCCGGCGCAGCGAGGGCACACCCGCGGGTCGTCGCGGAAGACGCGGCGGTAGAGGTCGGCCCAGGGTAGGCGGGAAGGCCGCCGGGCGGGCGGCGAGGGCGCGCCGGGCGAGTCGTGGGCATGCGGGGCTGGGGCCTGTCGGCGGTCACCAGGGACGAGAGCGGTGACGGCGGGAGCCGGATCTCACCGCGCGGCTGATCGCGTAGGCGCGCGCGTCGCTCGACGCCGGCGGCCTGCTGATGGTCCGCGAGCCGCTGCGCGACCAGAACTACGAGCTGTCGATCGCGTGGGAGCACAGCTACCTGCCGCACGACGACTTCGGCGCCCACACCTACAAGACGGCGGCGCTCTACGAGCAGCAGATGCTGCGATGCCGGCTTCGCCTCGACCGTGCGCTACCCGCGGCTGACGTCGATCCACGGCAGCCTGGTGGCGACCACGGGGTAGCCTCCGCGCTTCCCGGGCGGGCGGATGAGGACGGTGCGACCGAGGCCGTTGCGACCGCGATGTCCAGCAGCGTCGAGGTCGATCGGTGACCCGTGCGCGGGTTGGCGATGCGAACGCGACTGCGCTACCTTGGTCCCATGGTGGCGCGCGTGAATCCTCAAGCGGAAGTACCGCCGCATTCATTGAGCGCCCTTGCGGAGACGATCGACGCATTGCCGGCTGCTCAGCGTGCCCAGCTCTCCTGGACGATGCCGCGGCTGCGTGAGTCGATCTCCGAGTTCCTCGGCGGGACTCGTGACGAACAGGCGCTGAAGGCGCTGGTCAGAACCTTGCGCCTGACCATCGGCGAGTTGGCTCGCATCGCGCCCGCATGGCCGCGAACGTTCACACTGACATCCGCCGCCCTCGAGCCGCATCTGCTTGTGGATCTGCGAACCGTTCAGACCCGCCTCGATCCGGTCGCAGCCGACTGTGCTGAGTGGGCGTTTCGCGCGTGGCTGGGCGTCGTTCGCATGTTCACCAACATCGATCCCAAGCTGGCGAGACCGGAGCACTGGGGGGCCGCGGCTTCCCTCGCCGACCCCGCTGATCCCGAGGGCGAGGCACTCGAGTCGGCCCCGGCCTACGCACTGCGCCTGCAGGCGCTCATCATGGCCACGATTGAATCGGTCAACGTCGGTGGCTCACCCGAGTTCACTGCAGACCTCGCGACGCGAGCTGGGGATGAGGCGCGGGACATGATTTCAGCGTGGGAGCGTGTGGGGATTCGTGTGGATCCCTTCGAGGGTGAATCGATTCCGGATCGAGTCGCGCGAACCCGGCGCTATGCACGCCACATTCGTGGCGTCCTTTCGGATGCAGATCATCGGCTGCTCGAGGGCGCGCGGCTCGGCAAGCTGCGATGACCGTTCCGATCCTCATTGACACCTCGACGTTGTCCTACTACCTTAAGCCAAACGCCGAGGTCCGGTGGCCGGCGCTGGTTGCCCGCGTGGATGCGGCGATGGAGGAGAACGGCCTGCTGGTGTCGTCGGTGACGGTCTACGAGATCGAGCGTGGATTGCGCTTGCTCGAGGTCGAAAGCCAAGGTGCGACGAAGCGTCGTCTGTGGGACCTCTTGCTCAGCACAGCTCGTGTGGTTGGACTCGACGAACCCGCGCTTCAACCGTGGCTGACCGCCGCGGATCTGTACGTCGAGGGCATGAGGAAGCAGCCCGCCTTGCAGTTCGGAGAGGCCGATCTTCTGATCGTGGCCACCTCGATCGCGTACCAGATGACGTTGCTCACCTCCGACAACAAGCTGTTCACGCTGTGCCAACGGCTGAACCTCGGCGGGCGCGTCGAGTACATCGCCTGACGCTGGCCCCGCCCGCTGATCGGCGCAGAGGTTCAGGTACATCCGGCCCGCCGACCTCGCAGGAGCCGGGCGGACCAGGGAGAGCGCAACCCGATCAACGGCGTGTCGCCCCACGCGGCCCGACGTCGACCACGTCCACACCCAGCCGCAGACTCGCGCCCGGCTCACAGGGTTGGTCAGGATCAGGCGTCGGCGGCGGCGGCCTCGGCGTCGAACTTCTGGCGGGCGGCCTCGAGCTCGCTGGCGGCGTGCTCCCAGCGGCCGGTCAGCTCCTCGAGCCGGGCCTGGTCGCCCTGGTAGTCGCCCAGCAGCTTGCGCCGGCGCGGCTCGTCGGCGTAGACCGCCGGGTCGGCGAGTTCGGCCGAGCGCTTGGTCTGGGCGGCCTCGGTCACGGCGATGCGGTCCTCGAGCTGGGCGACCTGCTTCTCGAGCGGCCCGAGCTGCTTCGACCGGCGCTGGCGCAGCTCGGCCTCGCGCCGCTTGCGCTCGCGATCGTCGATGGCCGTCACCGGCCGGGCGGCGACCGGCGGCGGCGCGGCCACCACCTGCGACGGCGAGCCCGGGGCCTTGCCGGCTGGCTGCGACGGCGAGCCCGGGGCCTTGCCGCTCGACTTGACCGGCGCCACGCCCGCGGCCGCGACCTCGATCCGGCGCTGGGTGCACGAGTACAGGTACTCGTCGAGCGTCCCCGGGTAGGTCTCGACCTTGCCGCCCTCGACGTTCCAGATCCGGGTGGCGAGCGTGCGGATGAGCGCGCGGTTGTGGCTGACGAACACCAGCGTGCCGTCGTAGGTCGTGAGCGACCGCGCCAGGCTGTCGGCGCTCTCGAGGTCGAGGTGGTTGGTCGGCTCGTCCATCAGCATCAGGTTGCCGGGGTTGACCAGCAGGCGGGCCAGCGCGACCCGGGCCTTCTCGCCGCCCGACAGGACCTTGATCGGCTTGTCGACGTCGTCGCCGCCGAACATGAACGCGCCGAGGATCGAGCGGACCCGCTGCAGTGGCGTGGTCGGGCTGGCCCGCTGCACCACCTGCAGCACGGTGGCGCCGAGATCGAGGGTGTCGGCGTGGTGCTGGGCGTAGTAGCCGACCTTGACCCCCTGCCCGACCCGGATCGCGCCGCCGTCGAGCGGCAGCTCGTTAGCGATCATGCGCAGCAGCGTGGTCTTGCCTGCGCCGTTGACGCCGATGATGCCGATGCGCTCGCCGCGCCGGACCGTGAGGTCGACCTTGCCGAGCACGACCCGCTCGCCGTAGACCTTGCGCACGCCGTCGAGCTTGAGGACCTCGTTCGCGCACCGGTCGGTCGGCGGGAACGAGAAGCGCATGACCTGGCGCTTCTGGAAGGTCTCGACGTCGTCCATCTTCTCGAGCATCTTGATCCGGCTCTGGACCGCGCGGGCCTTGTTGGCCTGGGCCCGGAACCGGTCGATGAACTTGGTCAGGTGCTCGCGCTCGCGCTCGAGGTTCTTGGCCTTGCCGGCCAGGATGGTCTCCTCTTCGAGCCGGGCCTCGACGTAGCGGTCGTAGTTGCCGACGTAGCTGCGCAGCCCTTCCGGCTCCAGGCTGACCACCCGCGCGATCTGCTCGTTGAGGAACTCGCGATCGTGGCTGATGAGGATGAAGCAGCGGTCGTAGCGCTTCAGGAAGTCGCCGAACCACTAGACCGACGGGAGGTCGAGGGGGTTGGTCGGCTCGTCGAGGAGCAGCACGTCGGGGCGCTGGAACAGGAGGCCGGCCAG
>JAYVSF010000511.1:0-25817 GCA_043775605.1 Myxococcales bacterium | reverse complement strand
ATCGCGCGCCAGGCGTGACCGTCCCAGTGGCGGGCGAGCGGGCCGCCGAGGCCGAGGCCGCCGCCGACCAGCCAGACGTCGTCGGCCGCGCTGCCCTGGACCGAGAGCACGACCCGATCGAGGTCGCTGGTCAGCGCGGTCCAGCCCGGCGTACACGTCGGATCATCGGGGCAGCCGGTCAGCCCGAGCCCGACGGCGGCGACCGCCACGAGCGCGAAGGATCTCACCGGACCCCGGCATCGATCGCTGCGTCGACCGCGGCATCGGGCGCCGCGTCGAGCCCGGCGTCGAGCTGCCCGCACGCCTGGCCGAGCACGTAGTCGGCGGCGCACTCGCACTCGCACTCGTCCTTCGGGCTCACGTCGTCGCAGAACGGCCGGACGGTGGCGAACACCGTCGCCGAGCGGCCGCCATCCTCGTCGAGGCGAAGCTCGACCTGCCACAGGTTGCCGAAGATGTCGGCGCTGGCCACGAGGTTGGGGCAGGCCGGGGTGTTGCCGATCGACTGGAAGAACGGCTCGGCCGGGCGGGCCCAGCCGTCGGCGCCCGGCTCCAGCCGGACCGGCCGGATGTCGAGCCCGAGCGAGCGCCCGTCGACCGGATCGCGCAGCGTGGTGGTCAGGTTGACCTTGCAGCCGTCGACGTTGCGGGCGCGCACGCCGATCAGGATGGCCTGGCCGCCCTGCAGCGGCCGCCGCAGCGGCGCGGCGCCGCCGTCGACGAAGTCGCCGAGGTTGGTGCCGTCCGACACCACGATCGCCAGCTCGATCGGCTGGCTGCGATCGCCGACCGGGCACGACACCGGCTGTGGACCATCGTCGCCGCACGCCGCGAGCCCGGCCAGCACCGCCGCGGTCGCGACCCGCATCAGAAGCAGTTCACGTCGGCGGTCTTCGGCCAGTAGTACAGGAAGACGTTGCAGTGCTCGCTGGTCTCGACGATGCCACCGAACGTGTAGCAGCAGTCGCCCGCGTGCAGCGGGTCACGCTCGTCGACCGCGGCGCAGCCGCCGGCCGGCTCGGTCCACTGGTAGTCGCAGGTCCACCACACCCCGCCGCCGGTCGGCAGCGGCAGCGACATGCCCAGCTTCATCAGCGGCTCTTCCCAGTTGGTGTTGCGATAGAACAGCGCGTCGTCGGCGGGCTGGGTGCTCGACACGCCGTCCCACGCGTAGACGGAGAACGTGCGACCGCGCGAGTGGAAGTGGCCATTGACCGCGGCCACGGTGTGGGTGCCAGTCGGCATCGCGCATGAGCCCTTGTAGGTCGGCCGCGGGTTGGACCGGCAGATGCGGATGTTCTGCTGGGTCGCGAACAGGGTGCCCAGCTCCATGGTGTCGCCGTCGGTGCTGCGCAGCAGGTTGACGCCGCCGCGGCCGCGGAACGGGGTCTCCTGGGTCGCGGCGTTGACGTAGTGGATCTGCAGCATCAGGCTCTCGCCCGCCGTGAACTTGGTCGCGACCCCGGCCGGCAGCTGCCAGTCGAGGATCGGCTTGTCCTCGAGCGACTGCTGCGAGTTGGCGACCAGCGCCCAGTTGGCCCAGTTGCCGCTCTTCCAGCACTCGCCGCCGTGGATGACGGTGCCCATCGCGCCGCCGAGGTCGACCGGCGTGCCGTCGGCGGGCTTGAGGGCGCGCAGCTCGCCGACCCGGAACAGGTTCATGTGGTGGCTGCCCGGGTTGAGGGCGAGCTGGAGGTGGTCGACCCACAGCGTGTTGCCCGGTTGCGGCGACGGGACCGTGAAGAAGTAGCAGTCCTGGACCTCCTGCCCGGCGGCGACGTCGAACTCGGGCGTCCGGATCCACAGGCCGTCAGCGGGATCGACCGGGTCGAGGATCCACGGCTCGAAGCCGGGCCCGGGCAGGTTGTCGCCGCAGGCGAACAGCCCGAGGGTGAGCAGCGCGGCCAGGGAGGTCCTCATCGGGTCGAGGCTATCAGCGGACAGCGGTCGAACCAAGGCGCGGCGCGTGGGCGCCGGCCGCGGCGTGATCCGCGTGGCAGGCCGCGGCGGTCGAGCGAGCCTTGGCGAGCGATCAACAATGACTCTGGGTGTTCGGGTTCTCGGGGGAAGCTCGGGGTCTGCCTTCCTCCGTCGGTACGGCCCAGGAAATGCGGTACCGGCTCCGAGCCCGCCGGGATTCGCTGCGCCGGGCGGCGCGGTCGTAGTACGCTGGCTCGGGCATGCAGCTTCTGTCCTGGTCTCGGTGCGCCCTCGGGGTGGCGCTCCTCGGTGGATGCACGTTCGCGCCCGCGGGCGGGTCGGCGACCGACGGCAGCGTGCCGCCCGGCGATGGCGCCGCGATCGACGCGTCCGCTGGCGACGGCCCGATCGCGGGCGACGCCCGGCCGCCCGACGCGGCGATCCCCACCGACGCCCTCGCGCCGCCCGACCTCCCGTACCTCGAGGCCGCCAACGAGCAGCCGGGCACCGGCGACTGGATCATCGACCAGGACGTCAGCTTCTCCACCGATCTCAACCCGGCGTCGCCGGGCATCGACCTGCCGCCCGGCGTCACCTTCACCCTCCAGCCCCAGACCGTCGCCAACTCGCGCACGATCCTGGTCCTGCACGTGCGCCGGCTGGAGCTTCAGGCGGGGACGTTCATGTACCTGTACGGCTCGCGGCCGCTGGCGATCGTCGCCGGGCAGGCCGTGGTCGTCGACGGCGCGATCGACGCCAGCGCGTGGTTCAACAGCAACAGCGGCGTGCGCAGCCCCGGCCCCGGTGGCTTCAGCGGCAACGACGTCGCCGGTGCGGGCGGCGGCGGCACGGCGATCACGGCCGCGGGCGGCGCGTCCGACTCCGGCGCGGGCGGCGGCGGTCACGGGACGGTCGGCGGGCGCGGCGGCGGCGATGGCTGCGTCAACGATGTCTGCACGGTCGCGCCCGGCCCCGGTGGCACCGCGATCAACGCCGAGCTGTTCTATCTCGGCGGTGGTGGTCGCGGCGGCGCGGCGGCGAACCGGATGAGCTGCATCGCCCGCTCGGGTGGGGCCGGCGGTGGCGGCCTGCTGGTGTACTCGCCGGTGTCGATCGCGATCGGCGCCAGCGGCGAGATCGAGTCGAACGGCGGCGGCGGCGGCGGCGGCCGGGTCTGCCAGGGCGTCGGCACGCTGGCCGGCTCGGGCGGTGGCGCCGGCGGTCAGATCGAGCTGCAGTCCCCGGCGGTCACGATCGCGGCCGGCGGGTTGGTGGTCGCGAACGGCGGGTCGGGTGGCGGCGGCGGCAGCAACACCACCAGCCAGGTCGAAGGAAGCTCAGGCGAGGACGGCGCCGACTCGCTCACCGTCGCGACCCCCGGCGGCGACAGCGGCGCGGTCTCGGCTGGCGACGGCGGCGCGGGCAGCATCGGCAGCGGGCCCGGCGGCAACGGCAGCGACGTCGCGGTCGGCTCCAACGGCGGCGGCGCGGGCGGCGGCGCCGGGCGCATCATCGTGCGGTACCGCGGCGTCATGCCTGCGGTGACGACCAGCCCGCCGGCCAGCTTCGCGCCGTACTGACCGCGCGGCGCGCGCGAGGTCAGGATCGGTCGAGTTCGCCAGTCCAGTACAGGTAGTCGCGCCAGGCGTCGGGCACCGAGCGCAGGCTGACCCGGATCATCACCGACGGCACCCAGCGTGGCTGCTGCGGCTCGGCCAGGAGCCGCATGCCGGCCTGGGCCGGGGTCCGCCCGCCCTTCTGCCGGTTGCAGTCGTGGCAGCAGGTGACGATGTTGGTCCACTCGGTCGTGCCGTGCTGGGA
Organism: Myxococcales bacterium; assembly: GCA_043775605.1. Lineage (GTDB taxonomy): Bacteria > Myxococcota_A > Polyangia > Haliangiales > Haliangiaceae > UBA2376. The sequence goes on along the minus strand of JAYVSF010000511.1, from coordinate 22,076 downwards.
GCGCGGCACGACGTGGTCGTAGGTCAGCTCGGCGACCCCGAGCTTGGCGGCGCAGTACTGGCAGGTGTAGCTGTCGCGGGCGTAGATGTTGACCCGCGAGAACTTCACCGGCTTGTGATGGCGACGGAACGCGCGCAGCAACCGCACCACCGCGGGGATCTTGATGATCAGTCTGACCGAGCGGAGGTTGTCGGTGTACTCCTCGATGACCTCGACCTTGCCCAGGAACAGGAGCGTGATCGCGCGCTGCCACGTGATCACCTTGATCGGTTCGTAGCTCTGCGACAGCAGCAGCGTCCGGTTGACCGTGGCGTCCGCGTCCATGGGCTGCCACGGGAACGTTAGCATCGATGCCCGGGCCGTGCCGCTCGCGCGATCCCGCGGGCCCGGGGCCCGGCGCGCGGTCCGCGACCACCGGTCGCAGCCTCGGTGGGCGTGTCAGAGTCGAAAACGACTTTCAAAGTTGCTAACGTGTGCAGGTGTCGTCGCTCGCCGAGGTCGCTCGTCACCGCCCGGTCGTGATCGCCGGGGTCCACGGTGACCGCGGGTTCCGTCGCCGGCTGATGGAACTGGGGCTGGTGCCAGGGGCCAAGGTCATGGTCACCAACGTCGCGCCGCTCGGCGATCCGATCGAGATCGAGGTCCGCAAGGGCCGGCTGTCGATCCGCCGGGGCGAGGCCGCCTGCATCCTCGTCGACGGGTGATCGTGGCCCACGCTCCGACGCCGACGGTCCGCCGGGTCGCCTTGTGCGGCAACCCCAACACCGGCAAGACCTCGCTGTTCAACCTGCTGACCGGGGCCCAGGCCCGGGTCGGCAACTACCCCGGCGTCACCGTCGATCGCCTGGTCGCCAGCCTGCGCGGCCACGCCGACATCGAGGTGATCGACGTGCCCGGCACCTACAGCCTGGTCGCGCGCTCGGCCGACGAGCGGATCGCGCTCGACGTGATCGCCGGGCTGGCCGGCGAGCCGGTGCCCGACCTGCTGGTGGTGTGCATCGACGCCACCCAGCTGGTCCGCAGCCTGTACCTCCTGCTGCAGGCCCAGGAGCTCGGCCGGCCGTGCGTGGTCGCGCTGACCATGACCGACGAGGCCGGGGCCGCCGGCGCCGATCCGGCCGCGCTCGCGCTCGCGCTCGGCTGCCCGGTGGTGCCAGTGGTCGGCCGCACCGGCAAGGGCCTGCTGCCGCTGCGGGTCGCGATCGAGCAGGGCGTCCTCCATCCGCCGCCGGTGGTGCCGTGGCGGTGGACGCCGTCGCCGGCGCTCGACGCGCGGCTCGACGCCGTCCAGGCGGCGCTGCCGACGACGTGGCCGCAGGCGCGCGGGCTCGCGCTGTGGGCGCTGATGTCGCTCGGCGACGACGAGCTGTCCGGGATCCCGGACGAGCTGCGGGCGGCGGTGGCCGCGGCCGGGGTCGCCGAGCACGGCACCGCGATCGACGACGAGGCGGTGCTCGGCCGCTACCGCTGGCTCGATCGCACGATCACGCCGCTGCACGGGGTCGGCACCCATCGCAAGCTCACCGATCGCATCGATCGCGTGCTGCTCCACCGCCCGGGCGGGCTGGTGGTGTTCGCCGGGATCATGTTCGTGCTGTTCATGTCGCTGTTCGCCTGGTCGCAGCCGGCGATCGATCTCATCGCCCGCGGCTTCGGCTGGCTGGGCGCCGAGGTCCGCCACCTGCTGCCGGCCGGCGTGGTCGCCGACTTCCTCGCCGACGGCGTGATCGCCGGGGTCGGCTCGGTGCTGGTGTTCCTGCCGCAGATCCTGCTGCTGTTCTTCTTCCTCGGCCTGCTCGAGGATCTCGGCTACCTGGCCCGGGTCGCGTACCTGATGGACCGGATCATGCGGTCGATGAACCTGCACGGTCGGGCGTTCGTGCCGATGCTGTCGGGCTTCGCCTGCGCGGTGCCGGCGATCATGGCGACCCGGACCATGGAGCGGCAGCGCGATCGCACGCTGACCATGCTGGTCATCCCGCTGATGACCTGCTCGGCCCGGCTGCCGGTCTACACCCTGGTCATCTCGTCGATGTTCCCGGTCGGCTCGTTCGCCGGGATGTCGACCAAGAGCCTGCTGATGGTCGCCATGTACGCGTTCAGCGTGCTCACCGCGCTGGCCGCGGCCTGGGTGCTGGGCCGCACCGTGAAGCCGCTCAAGGCCAAGCGGCTGCCGTTCGTGATCGAGCTGCCGCCGTACCGGGTGCCGCGGCTGCGCGATCTGATCCGCATGATGTGGAGCAAGACCCGGGTGTTCCTGACCGAGGCCGGGACCGTGATCCTGGCCTGCACGATCGCGCTGTGGGCGCTGCTGTACTTCCCGCGCGAGCTGCCGGCCGACGCCCCCGACTACCGGACCGCGATCGCCGAGGCGTCGAGGGCCGGCGACGACGACACGGCCGACCGGCTCGCGGCCGCGCGCGACGGCGCCCTGCTCGAGCACAGCTACGGCGCGCGCCTCGGCAAGGCGATCGAGCCGGCGATCGCGCCGCTCGGCTTCGACTGGAAGATCGGCGTCGGCATCGTCGGCGCGTTCGCGGCCCGCGAGGTGTTCGTGGCCACCATGGGCGTGATCCACGGCGTCGGCGACGACGAGACCAGCCTGCGCGACAAGCTGGCCAACACCCGCGACCGCCAGGGCCGTGTGGTCTACACGCCGCTGGTCGGGCTGTCGTTGATGGTGTTCTTCGCGCTGGCCTGCCAGTGCATGAGCACGCTGGCGGTGGTGAAGCGCGAGACCCGCGGCTACCGCTGGCCGCTGTTCATGCTGGCCTACATGACGTCGATGGCCTGGGTCGCGAGCTTCCTCGTCTACCAGGGCGGGCGCTTGCTCGGCTTCTGACCCGGCTCGACGGTCAGCGGTGCGGCATGGTCAGCACCACCGGCAGGTGATCGCTGATCTCGGGATCGTAGCGCGGCACCTCCTGATCGAGGCGCGGGATCACGGCCGCCTGATCGCCGAGCTCGGCGTCGAGGCCGACTGTGGTCAGCACGTGGTCGATGATCGTGCCGGTCGACGGATAGCTGGCCAGGCCGGCGTCGGCCGCGGCCTGGGTCCGCAGCCGGTAGCGCTCGGGCGCGAGCAGCGGCGCCAGCCGGGCCCGGCCGTCGGCGGTGGTCACCACCTCGTTGTAGTCGCCGACGACGATCACCTGATCCTCGCCGCCGGCCGCGATCTGCGCGGTCAGGTAGACATCGAGCTCGCGCGCGGCCAGGGCCCGGCGATCGCCGTCCTCGGGCGCGCTGCCGGCCTTGAGGTGGACGCCGATGAGATCGAAGTCGTAGCCGTCGGCGTCGACGTGGACCTTGAACGGCGGCCGCGGGAACGCGTAGCTGTCGGCGGTGAACAGCAGCTCGGGCGGGCCGACCGTCACCGTGCTCGCCCGGTAGATCAGCCCGATCTTCTGGTAGCTGGTCGCGGTGTAGCGATGGGTCGACAGCAGCGCCTCGTGCTCGGGCAGCAGCAGGACGAGCTGATCCCAGGCGGTGACGCTGGCCACCTCCTCGACCACCACCAGATCGAGATCGAGGCTGGTGATGACGTCCGCGGCGAGCCCGACGGTGCGCGACGACTTGGGGAAGTTCTCGATGTTCCAGGCCGCGAGGTCGAGGGTGGTCGGGCCGCCCAGCGCCGGCACCAGATCGTCGCGCACCGGCCGCGGGCCGTCGGGGCCGGGGCTGGCGTCGACCGGTACCTGATCGCGGAACAGGTCGCAGCCGGCCGCGGTCAGCGCGCCCAGGATCGCCAGCGCCGCGTACACCGTCCTCACCGCGCGGTGGTAGCACGGATGGTGGTGATCTCCAGCGCGCGCGGCGGGCATGGCCCGGCGCATGGGCCGCGGCCCGTCGTGTAGGCTCGACGGTCGATGACCGAGACCAACCTTCCCGTCGTCGACCTCCACGACTGGCACGCCGGCGGCGCGGCCAGGGACCGCTTCGTGCGCGGGGTCGGCGAGTCGCTGGCCGACATCGGCTTCTTCGCGCTGGCCAACCACGGCATCGCGCCCGAGCTCACCACCGCTGCCTACGAGGCCGCGCGGACGTTCTTCGCGCTGCCCCGGGCCACGAAGGCCCCCTACCACCGCCCGGGGGCCAAGGGTCAGCGCGGCTACACCGGCTTCGGCACCGAGCACGCCCGCGACGCCGGCGCGCCCGACCTCAAGGAGTTCTGGCAGGTCGGTCGGGTCGCGGTCGGCGACGATCACCCGGTCCACCACCCGTTCGGCGCTAACCTGTGGCCCGACATCGAGGTCCCCGCCTTCCGCGACGTCATCTCGCGCCTGTACCTGGGCCTCGACGGCCTCGGCGCCGCCTGCCTCGAGGCCGCCGCCCTCCACCTCCGCGAGCCCGCCGGCCGCTTCGCCGACATGGGCACCGACAGCGACACGATCGTCCGCATCATCTACTACCCGCCGACGGTCGGCGCGCCGCCGGGCGCGGTCCGCTCGGCCGCGCACGAGGACATCAACCTCATCACGCTGCTGTCGGGCGCGACCGCCGAGGGCCTCGAGCTCCTGCGCCGCGACGGCACCTGGATGCCGGTCCACGTGTCGTTCGATCACATCGTGGTCGACGCCGGCGACATGCTGCAGAACGTCACCAACGGCCTCTACCGCAGCACGACCCATCGCGTGGTCAACCCGCGCGACGCGTCGAGCGATCGCTACTCGATGCCGTGCTTCATCCACCCCCGGCGAGACGTCGACCTCACGCCGATGGCCAGCGCGGTGGCGCGGACCGGCGGCATCAGCAACTACCCGGCGGTCACCGCTGGTGAGTACCTCGACCAGCGGTTGCGCGAGATCGGGTTGGCCTGATCGGAGCGGCCCACGTACGATGGCCGCGTGGATCGTCGCCTCGCCCGGATCCTGACCGTCGTCGCCGCCACCGTCGTCGCGGTCGTCGCGCATGACGCCCGACCGGCGCTCGCCAACGGCCGCTTCCCGCGCTCGGTCAAGCTGGTGGTGCGGCCCGGTCATCCCGAGGAGATGGCGCTGGGCGTGACCTTTGGCCTGCTGGTCACCAAGGACGACGGCGCGCACTGGCGCTGGGCGTGCGAGAGCGCGGTCGGGTTCACCGGCACGTTCGATCCCGACTACGAGCTGACCCCGACCGGCGCGCTGTTCGCGACCACGTTCCGCGGCATGCACATGACCCGCGACGGCTGCCACTGGACCGGCATGCCGGCGCCGCTCGGCCAGACCTACATCTCGGCGGTCGCGGTCGGCCCCGACGGCGCGGTCTACGCCGGCGCCGGCGACCCGAGCGACAGCCGGATCTACAAGAGCACCGACGACGGCGTGACCTTCGTGCCGACCGGGCCGCTCGGCATGAACGGCGACTGGTGGGTCACGATCGAGGTCGCGCCCGGCGACGCCCGGCGGATCTACGTCACCGGATTCCGATCGATGGGCGGCGCCCCGCGCCAGCGGCTGCTGTTCCGCTCGGTCGACGGCGGCCAGAGCTGGGTCGAGCTGCCGACCGCCGGGTTCGTCGGCAACGAGAACTCCGACCTGCAGGTCGCGGCGATCTCGCCCACCGATCCCGATCGCGTGGTGATGCGCATGACCCAGACCGGGCCGGCGCTGCAGGAGACGCTGTACCTGAGCGAGCACGCCGGCGCCCCCATCCCGGCCGGGCCGACCTGGGCCAAGGTGTTCGAGGTCGAGGACAACGTGCCCGGGGTCGTGATCCGCGCCGACGGCACGGTGTGGGCGGCGACGCCGGCCCACGGCCTGCACCGCTCGACCGACGGCGGCCGGACGTTCTCGACGATCCCCGACGTCACCTACGAGGGTCGGTGCCTGCTCGAGCGCAGCGACGGCCTCCTGTTCATGTGCGCCAACGACCTGCCGCCCGACCTGCGCTCGCTGACGTCGTCGGCCACCGGCCTGGCCGGCAGCTGGACGCCGCGCCTGCGGTTCGCCGACATCGCCGGGCCGATCGCGTGCGCCATCGGGACGCTGCAGAAGGACGAGTGCGAGGGCCTGCTGTGGTGCGGGATCAAGGAGCAGCTCGGCGTCACCAGCGAGGCGATCGACTGTACGAGCGCGGTCGACGCCGGGGTCGACGCCGACACCGTCAATCCGCCCGGCAAGAGCTGCTGCGACACCGGCGGTGGGCCGCCGACCGTCGAGACCGGCCTGGTGCTGCTCGGGCTGGTGGTGCCCGGTTGGCGCCGGCGTCGCCGACGATCGCGGTAACGAACCACCGGCCCCCCGCATCCAAGCGATCGAGAGGTACTGATGCCGGAGGTCTCTCGCCTGACTCGCGCGGCCTACCGCACCCAGCAGCTCTCGTACCTGATCCAGGCCACGGTGCTGCAGGAGACCGCGCGGCTCCTGGCCGGCACCCCGCGGCCCAAGCTGCCGGCGACGACGGTGGCGCTGTTGCGCCGCCGGGTCGACGCCCTGTTCGCGCGCGATCTCGACAACGTCACCGCCGGGCTGTACCCGCGCGAGCTCCTGTTCCAGCTGCCGGCGCGCGCGTACGCCCGGGTGTTGCCGCGGCTCCTGCGCGACGGCCCGTCGGTGATCCGGCGCCGACGCGCCGACGCCTGGCGCGACATCCCGGTCGTCGATCCCGAGCGCTACCCGCCGTACTACCGGCGCACGTTCCACTGGCAGACCGACGGCTACCTCAGCGCGCACTCGGCCGAGGTCTACGATCTCGGAGTCGAGCTGCTGTTTGGTGGCACCGCCGACATCATGCGCCGGCAGGTGATCCCGCCGGTGACCCGGTTCGTGCGCGCCGAGGGCGTGCCGGCCGCGCGGGTGCGGCTGCTCGACGTCGGCTGCGGCACCGGCCGGACGTTGCGCCAGCTCGCCACCGCGCACCCGACGATGCGCTTCCATGGCGTCGACCTCTCGCCGTACTACGTCGCCGCCGCGCGCCGCCTGCTCGCCGACGTCGCCGAGGTGTCGCTCGCGGCCGACAACGCCGAGCGGCTGCCGTACGCCGACGGCTCGCTCGATGTCGTGACCTCGGTCTACCTGTTCCACGAGTTGCCGCGCAACGCCCGCCGGCGGGTGGTCGCCGAGCTGTTCCGGGTGCTGCGGCCGGGCGGCCTGCTGGTGATCGAGGACTCGGCCCAGCCCGGCGAGAGCCCCGAGCTGGCCGCGGTGCTGGCCGACTTCCCGACCGAGTTCCACGAGCCGTTCTATCGCGACTATCTAGAGGACGACCTGGCCGCGCTGGTGGCCGAGCGCGGCTTCGTGGTCGACGACGTCGAGCCGCACCTGGTCGCCAAGGTCGTCACCGCCCACAAGCCCCTGGCGCCAGCGTCGAGCTAGCGCGGCGGGTCGCGGCGCTCGAGGTAGTCGCGGCCGCGCTCCATCAGCGCGCGGAAGCCGGCGGCGTCGCCGGCGCGGACCAGCGAGCGCAGGCGCTCGACCGCGAGCAGCAGCGCCGACAGTGACTCGGTGCCGTAGTCGTTGAGGTGCTGGATCTCGAAGTAGAGGTCGGGATTCTCGGCCGCGACCCGGGCGGCGACCCCGAGCTGGGCATCGAAGGTCGTCGACGACAGGGTGGCGAGGCGGGGCGCGGTCTCGTTGCTCTCGGCCAGCGCGGTGAAGAACGCGATGTTGAGCGCGTGCGACAGGCCGAGCACGTACGCGATCAGGCGATCGTGGCTCTCGAGATCCATGTCGACCAGCGTCGCCATGGTCGCGCCGAACAGCTCGCGCGCGGCCCGGGTCGCGCCGGGATCGCCGAGGTCGATGAAGATGACGTGGCGACCGCTGAGCAGCTCGGTGTCGGGGCCGAACATCGGGTGGACCGAGGTGACCCGCGCGCCGGCAGCGCGCAGCGCGTGCAGGCTCTTGCGCAGCGGGCTCTTGAGCGAGCCGACGTCGAAGATCACGCCGGGCGGCGGCGCCAGGGCGAGCTCGGCCAGGATCGTCGCGGTGGCCGGCATCGGCGCGGCGACGATGATGAGTTCGTGATCGAGGGTGAGCGTGTGCCAGTCGCGCACCGACGGGAAGCCGTCGACCGGCCCCGACGGATCGGCGATCTCGACCGCGTAGCCCTGGGCGGCCAGGAAGCGCGCGAACCAGCGGCCCATGCGGCCGGCGCCGCCGATCACCAGCACCCGGCGTCCGCTGCCCGGACCGTCGGCCACGACCCGATCGCGCTCCTGCACCGTGAGCGAGGCCCGGATCAGGCTGAGCACCAGCTCCTCGCCCAGCGTCGGCGACAGCCCGGCGGCGGTGGCGGCGGCGCGCGCGCGCTCGACCACCTCGCGCTCCTGGCGGAAGTCGCGTACCGGCAGGCCGGCGGCGCGCTTGTGGTGGCCGATCTGCTGGGCCACGCCCTGGCGGCGGGCGATCAGCGCCAGCAGCTCACGGTCGATGCTGGCCAGCTCGGTGCGTAGCTCGTCGAGGTCGGGCACGGCGGCATCCTACGCCACCGGGTCGTCCCCTGGATCAAATGCTCAGCTCGTCGGCCAGGAGCGACAGCGGGTAGACCGCGCAGCCGCGGGTCACGCTGTCGAGCAGCGCCCGCAGGTCGGCGCCGCGCAACGGCAGGCGGCCGACCTCGTCGAGCGTGAGCCAGGCGGCGCGCAAGGACTCGTCGTCGGCGATGTCCTTGGGCGGGGTGTCGTCGCGGGGCGTGGCGGCGAAGAACACCCGGATGCGCGAGCCCGACGCGTTGGGTGCGTGCTCGAGGCGGTAGATGCCGTCGAGGACGACCGGCACCCCGGTCTCCTCGAGCACCTCGCGCACGCAGGCGTCGGTCAGGGTCTCACCCGGCTCGACCCGGCCGCCGGGGATCGACCAGGTCGCCCCGTACTTGCGCTCCTGGGTCAGGAGGAAGCGGTGGCCCTGGCGGACGATCGCGAGCGCGAAGAACCAGGTCGGAGTCGGGTGGCGGCCCATACAGCGGGATCCGTATCGCACGTCGGCCGACCGCCGGCCAGGGTCTGCCCCCGATCGCGACCCGCTGCCGGCGCGCCACCACGCCGAGCGGGCCCGGGTGGTTCAGCTCGGCGGCGGGCAGGCGTTGCCGTAGGCGAACGTGATCGTCGGGACGTCGAACGCGCAGCCGTTCGGCACCAGGGTCGGGTTCATCAGGCCGGCGACCGCGACGAAGTGGGCGCCCGTCAGCGTGCCCTCGAAGCCACCGACGCAGATCCGGGTGAAGGTCAGCGTGCCGGCGGTGGCGTAGAACGACGCCGACGGGGTCAGGGTCTGAAGGTCGAGGTCGTAGCCGACCGCGGCGAACGGCGGGGTGCCCGGCGTGCCCACCGACAGGTCGTAGGCGTGGTTGGTCTGGACGGTCGCGGTCGGATAGCCGACCACCAGCGCGTCGATCGTGGCGTCGAGCATGCCGCCGAGCCCGAGCGTCGCGCCGGGCAGGGTGTTGGTGTTGATCTGCTGCTGGATGAAGGACGGCATCGCCGGCACGAACGGCGGCGGGCATGCGCAGTCGCCGGCCTGGCAGGCGTTGCCGGGATCGCACGCGGTGGCGCAGTCGCCGCAGTGCAGCTCGTCGACGCAGGTGTCGGCCTGGGCGCCGCCGCAGGTCGAGGCGCCGCAGGTCGGGGCGTCGATGCCGGCGTCGACCGCCGCGTCGACGATCGTGGCGTCGATCGGCGTGGCGCCATCGTCGCCGCCGCCACAAGCTGCGGCCGACAGGGTGACCGACGCAGCGACCAGACCGAGCGCGAGCCAGGGGCTGCGCGATGAGACGTTGACGGGTGCCATGAAACCTCCGGGCCGGAATCTACATCAGGACGTCGAAGGCCGTGAGCGTTTCGCGCCCACGGCCCCGGTCCCGACGTGCGATCCGTCGCACGCGCTGTTCACAGGGTTGAGTCAACCCTGTGTTTTCGATCGATCAGGCCGGCACCGGAGTGCCGGTCCGATCTCGACATCCAACCCCGGCCCGAGCCCCGCTCGGATCATGAGGCTGCTGCCCGTGATCAGTCGTCGAACGGCGAGATCATCTTGGCCTGCTGCTCGCCCTTGCCGACCACGACCTTGTCGTAGTAGTCGCCCTGCTTGACGCCCCCGGCGATCGCGGCGTCGGCCTTCTTGATCTCCTCGTCGACCATCTTCTTGAAGGCCGCGTAGTCCTGGCCGCCGGCGAAGCGGCCGTTGACGTAGAAGCTCGGCGTCCCGGTGGTACCGAACTTCTCGAGGGTCTGCGAGCTGCGCGTCAGCCAGCCCTGGCAGTCCGGGCCGTCCATGTCGGTCTTGAGCTTGGCCGGGTCGACGCCGATCGTGCCGGCGAGCGCGGTGACGTTGTCGGCGGTGGCCTTGTCGCGATCGGCCTGCTGCGGCGAGGCCCAGATCGAACCCCACAGCGCCTTCTGCATCTCCTTGGCCTTGCCCTGCATGCCGGCGGCGCACATCGCCAGGCCGGACGGCAGCGCCGGCGGGCCGTGGATGACCAGGTACTTCGACACGACCCGGACGTCGTTGGGGTAGGCCTCGACGATCTTCTCCATCGTCGGCGCGATCATGTTGCAGTACGGGCACAGGAACTCGTACGCTTCGACGATCGTGACCTTGGCGTCCTTGGGCCCGATGACCGGGTCGAGCGGATCGACCGGCACGGCGTAGGTCGGCTTGGTGTCGAGCTCGGGGCGCACGGCCGTCTTGAGGAAGGCGGTGATCTTGTCGAGCTTCTTCTCGAGGCGGGCCAGGCGCGCGTCGGGATCACCGGAGGCGACCACGGTCGGGCCGGCCCCCTGTCCGGCCGTGGCCTTGCCGGACCACTGGGGCTTGTCTTGCTGGCAGCCGGCGACGAGCGCAGCGGCGGTGAGGGCGATGGCGATGGTTCGCTTCATGGTGGCGCGGACACTAGCAGGCGGCGCAAAAAAGACACCTGTTTGCGCGCGTCAGGCGCGGGTTTTGCGACGGTGGTCATGGTCGCCGGCGGCAGGCAGAGCGCCGCGCGGTGAGGCCAACCGCTGGCACCGATGCGGTCATTCCCGGCCGGTCGCGGGGGCTGGCTGGCGCCGGTGTCGTGCCCGGCGTAGGCTGCCTCCGTGCTCGTCCGCCCCCTGGCCAGGCTCGCCCTGTTCACCGCCCTCCTCGCGGGCTGCGGTGGCGGTCAGGCCCGCATGCCGGGGACCCTGGTGGCCTCGCGCGGCGACGAGGCGATCGCGCCCGACCCCCAGCCACTGTCGTCGCCGCCCAAGGCCTCGGTCGGCGAGCAGATGGCCTTCCGGGTGTCGATGCACGGGGTCTCGCTGGCCGAGCTGAGCATCGCCGTCACCGGCCGCGCCACGGTCGGCGACCGCGACGCGGTCGTGGCCGAGGCCCACGTCGATACCCTGACGCTCGCGTCGCTGGTATCGGCGGTCCACGATCGGTTCGCCACCTGGATCGACGTCGCCACCGGCCGACCGCTGCAGTTCCAGGCGCGCGAGTCGGCGTCGCGCGACGATCACGCGCTCGAGGAGACCGAGGCCCGGTTCGCGCCCGACCGCTACCCGGTCCGCCTGGTGCTGGGCGACGACGCCGGCACCGAGGAGTTCCAGGTCGTCCGCGGCGCGCCGTTCGACTTCGCCGCGTTCCTGATCTTCCTGCGGAGCTGGGAGGCGCCCGTCGGCAGCGAGCTGTCGGTCGACATCATGCGCAGCCGGTTCGTGTGGCGGGTGCGGATCGTGGTCGGCGCCCACGGCAACCTCGACACTGCGCTCGGCGACCTGCCGGTGCTGCGGTTCGAGGGCGAGGGCGTGCGCCTGCTGCGCGACGGCACGGTCGACCCGACGTCGGACCGGCGGCGATTCACGATCTGGATCAGCGACGACGCCGATCGGGTGCCGGTCAAGCTGGCGGCCCACACCGACTACGGCGACGTGCTCCTCGAGCTCGCCGCCTACACCGCCGGGACGCCCTGACCCGGCCCCGCGCGCGGCGACGAGAAGTCGCGCCGGCGGCAGGCGGTCGGTACAACCGGGCGGTGCGCTGGACCCACCTGACGTCGATCGTGCTCCTCGGCCTCGCTTGCGACGCCGGCCCGCACTCTGACCCGCAGCCGTCGCCGTCGCCGTCGCCGTCGCCGTCGCCCACCGGCGCACCGGCCAGCCTCGCCCTCGAGCCGCGGCTCGACCTCGACGCCAACCGGGTGCGGTGGCACGTGTGGGACCGCGGGCTGGTCATCCCGATCGCGAGCGCGGGGCTGGGACCGTACGACCTGGCGTACAAGAGCCCGTGGGGGCCGGTGACCGAGGTCGCGGGCGCGCCGGCCCGGACCCTCAAGGGCAAGGGCGTGCTCGACCTGCCGTGGATCGAAGGCAGTGGCCCGGCCCATCTGCGAGTGCGGGCGCGGGGGCCGGGCAAGGTCAGCGCGACGATCGATCGCGCGCGGCTGGGCAGCGCGACCCTGGTGGCCGGCTGGAGCGAGGTCGAGCTGGCGGTGCCGGCCGGCGTGCTCACCGCCAGCGAGCACCGGCTCACCGTCGAGGGCGGCAAGGGCGTGGCCTGGGGCGAGGTCGAGCTCGCGCTCGACGACGCGGTCGGCTGCCCGGCCGGCGCGACCGACGGCTGGCGGCGGGTGAGCCTGTACGGCGAGCTGCCGGCGACCGCGCACCTGGTCGCCCATCCGACCGGCGCGCCCCGGGTGCGGGTCGTGATCACCGACGAGACCGGCGCGCGGACCGAGGTCTACGCCGGCCCGAGCGCGGCCTTGCCGGCGGCGCTGCCGCTGCCCGCGACCGGCGACCGGGTCGTGCGCCTCGACCTCGAGGCCGAGGGCGGCTGCGCGAGCTGGGCCGGGTCCACGATCGCGGTGGCCGCGGCGCCGCCGCGCGCGCGCCTGGCACCGGTCGACAACGTCGTGCTGGTGGTGGTCGACACCCTGCGCGCCGATCGACTCGCCGCCTACGGCACGACCCGGATCAAGACCCCGCGCCTGACCGCGGCCGCCGCCACCGGCGCGGTCTTCCTCCGCAACCAGTCGATGGCGCCGTCGTCGCCGCCGTCGCACGCCACCATCCAGACCGGCCAGATCCCGCGGGTCCACGGCGCCGCGGGCGACCACGGCGACATCGCCGACGGCACGCCGGTGCTGAGCGCGATCCTCGGCGCCGCCGGGCTCGAGACCACCTACGTCGGCGACAACGACTTCGCGATGGGCCGGTTCCGCACCGTCGGCCAGTGGCACACGTTCGTGGCGCCGATCTTCGCCGGCGGCGGCAAGGACTGCGGCCCGATCATCGCCGCCGCGTTGACCGCGGCGACCGCGGCCCAGCGCGACCACAAGCGGTTCTTCGCGTCGCTGCTGCCGATCGAGCCGCACGTGCCGTACCGCTTCCACCCCGGCATCACCGAGGCCTACTACCCGGGCTGGGCCGCGGGCAAGCCGGGCAAGCCGTTCGGCAAGCAGGTCAGCGGCGGCGATCTGTCGAAGATCGCCGGCGGCGGCCTGGCGATGGACGCCGATCGCTGGAACCAGCTGCGCGCGCTCCACGACGGCGAGGTCACCTACTTCGACGGCTGCTTCGGTCAGCTCGAGGACGGCCTGAGGGCCGCCGGCCTCCTCGACCACACCGCGATCGTGCTGGCGTCGGATCACGGCGAGGGCCTCGGCGAGCGCGGCGGCAAGGTCGGCCACGCCTACAGCCTGCACCGCGAGCTGGTCGCGACGCCGCTCATCATCGTCGGCGGCGTGGCGCCGGCCCGGGTCGAGGTCGCGACCTCGAACCTCGACATCGCCGAGACCGTGCTTGACCTGCTCGGCCAGCCGGCCGACCTCCGGATGCAGGGCGGCAGCCTCCTGCCGCTGCTGGCGCAGCCGACGCCGTGGCCCCGGATCGTCGCCAGCGAGTACGGCAAGAGCTACGCGCTGCAGGCCAGCCGCTGGCACCTCGTGGTCGGCTACGCTGGCGAGTTCTCGCTCCACGACGTCGTCGCCGATCCCGAGGAGACGACCGATCGCAGCGCGGCGGTGCCGATCGCGCTGCGGGCGATGCGCGACGCCGCCGGCCTGTTCCTCGCCCATCGCAAGGAGTGGCACCAGGCGAGCTGGGGGCTGCTCGCCGACCTCCGCCCTGGCGGCCCGCTGGCCGACCCGGGCCTGGAGCGCGCTCACGTCCGCCGCCCGTGACGCCGCGTCGACGGCGAGCGTCGGTGCCGCGGTCGCGGTAAGGTCCGCGCCGTGAGCGAGACGCCCGACGACGAGGCCGTACGCAAGGCAGCCCGCCGCGCTGCGTGGAACCGGGCGTTCGCCGACAACGTGCCCCACAACCGCGCGCTCGGCATCGTCATCGACGAGGTCGGCGACCGCTGGGCCCGGTTCCGGCTGCCGTACGATCCGCGGCTGGTCGGCGATCCCGCGACCGGCGTGCTGCACGGCGGGGTCATCACCGCGCTGCTCGACGCCTGCTCGGGCGCGGCGGTGTTCGCGTCGTTGCCGAAGATGCAGCCGATCGCGACCCTCGACCTGCGCATCGACTACCTCGGGCCGGCCGAGGTCGGCCGCGCTGTCAGCGCGCTGGCCACCTGCTACCACCTGACCCGCAACGTCGCGTTCGTGCGGGCGCTGGCCTTCCACGACGATGAGGCCGCGCCGATCGCGACCTCGGCCGGCACCTTCATGATCGGCACCCGAGCCGGCGGCAGCGGCGGTGGCGCGTGAGCGAGCTGCTGGCCCGGATCGCGGCGGCCCGCGCCGGCGGTGACCCCGGCGCCCTGATCGCCGAGGTGCCCTACGCCCGCTTCCTCGGCCTGACCTGCGCGGTCGAGGGCGGCGAGCTGATCACGACGATGGCGGCCGGCGATCACCTGGTCGGCAACCCGGCCCTGCCGGCGCTGCACGGCGGCGCGCTCGGCGCGCTGCTCGAGTCGGCGGCGGTGTTCGCGCTGATATGGTCGGCCGAGACCGCGCTCCTGCCGCGGACCATCACGCTCACCGTCGACTACCTGCGCTCGGCGCGCACGCTCGACACCCACGCCCGCGGCGTGATCATGCGCCAGGGCCGGCGGGTGGCGACCGTGCGGATCGAGGGCTGGCAGGACGATCGCAGTCAGCCTGTGGTCAGCGCCCACGGCCACTTCCTGATCAAGCGCGAAGAGCCCTGAGCCCCGTCAGCGGAGGAGCGAGTGGCCCGTGGCGTCGAGAATATCGTCGTAGATCTCGTCGGCGGAGAGTGGGGCGGTGAGCCCGGGAAGCTCGAAGTGGTCGCCGTCCGAGTACGTGTCGGGCTGGTCGTTCCAGGCGCCGCGCTCGTCGCGCCGGTAGACCTTCACGCTGCGCGCGTCTTGGGCCGCGATCACGTAGGCCTGTAGCGCGGCGAGCGACTGGAAGTCGCGCCGCTTGTCGCCGTCGTCGTCCCCCGCGCTGCTGGGCGACAGGACCTCGACGATCACCAGCGGGTTGGTCGTGGCCTGACGGTCGTGCGGGGGGTGCGCGGGCTTGCCACAGATGATCGAGCCGTCGCTGTACCGGGCACGAGTGGTCGCGGCGATCCAGAATCGCTGGTCCGGGGTGTAGCTCCGGCAGCCGCGGGGCACGCGCGTGCCGAAGAGCATCGCGAAGCGCGACGCGAGGGCGTTGTGCTCGTCGGAGCCCCCGGCCATCGCGACGATGACACCGTCGATGAACTCGTGGCGGTGCACGCTGTCCTGCTCGACCGCCAGGTAGTCGGCGTAGGTCGATCGCTCCAGCAGGCTCAGCATCGCCTTCATGGCGTCAGGGTACCACCCGCCCTTTCGCCCAGGGCATGCAGGAACTAGCCTTGCCGCTGACGGCCATTCTAGGATGCTCGTCCATGGCCCGCTCCCCGCTGTTCGCCGCCCTCCAGCGCCTCCTCCGCACCAAGCCCGATGACGCCACCGCCGGCCGGCGCGGTCCGTCGCGCCGCCAGGTGCTCGCCGGCCTCGGCGCGGTCGCGGCCCTGCCGATGGTGCCGTCGATGGCCGGCTGCGGCGACAACGTCGACAGCAGCCTGCCGTCGGTCGCGGTGGTCGGCGGCGGCATCGCCGGGCTGACCGCGGCCCACTTCCTGGCCCTGGCCGGCTTCGACGTCACCGTCTACGAGGGGTCGATGCGGACCGGCGGCCGCATGTACACCGACCACTCCACGCTGCCCGGCGGTCAGCTGGTCGAGCTCGGCGGTGAGCTGGTCGACACCCCCCACCTCGTCGTCCCGGCCCTGTGCCAGGCGTTCGGACTCACCCTCGACGATCTGGCCGCCGACACCGCGGGGCTGCGCCAGGACACGTTCTTCTTCGACGGCCGCGCGCTGACCGACGCCGAGATCGTGACCGCGTTCACCCCGGTCGCGGCCAAGATGCAGCTCGCGCTCGCGGCGACCGCCGGCACCGACACCGCCAGCGTCGCCGAGTTCGAGCGGATCGACGGGCTGTCGATCCCGCAGTGGCTCGAGACCGACGCCGCGCTGCCGGCCAACGCGCTCATCCGCCGGCTGCTCGAGCTGGCCTACGTCGAGGAGTTCGGGCTCGAGGTCGCCGAGCAGTCGGCCTGGAACCTCATCGACCTCATCGAGTCGGCGACGCCCGATCCGTTCCACGTGTTCGGCGACTCCGACGAGCGCTTCCACATCCACCAGGGCAACGGCGCTCTACCGACCGCGATCGCGGCCGCGCTCGGCGACCGGGTCGTGCTCGGCCACCGGTTGACCAAGGTGGTGCGCGCCGGCACCGACCTCACGCTCACATTCGCCACCGCCGACGGCGCCGTCACCACCACGGTCGGCCACGTGGTCTACGCCCTGCCGTTCACCAAGCTGCGCGAGGTCGACCTCACCGGCTCGGGGCTGTCGGCGGGCAAGCTCGAGGTGATCACTGAGCTCGGCTACGGCACCAACGCCAAGCTGATGATGCAGTTTGGCGATCGCCACTGGCAGACCGCGCACAAGTCGGCCGGCGGCGCCATCGCCGACGTCGGCCAGCTCCAGACCATCTGGGCCACGTCGCGCGGCCAGGCCGGGGCCCAGGGCATCCTCACCAACTTCGTCGGCGGCGCCCGCGGGGTCGCGATCGGCAGCGGCACCGCCGAGAGCCAGGCGACCACGGTGTTGCCGTGGATCGACACCGTGTTCCCGGGCACGGCCGCCAAGTACGTCGCCGGCACCGCCATCCGCCAGCACTGGCCGAGCTACGAGTTCACCAAGGGCAGCTACGCCAGCTACAAGATCGGCCAGTGGCGGTTCTTCGGCACCGAGGGCGCGCGCGAGGACAACCAGCACTTCTGCGGCGAGCACTGCTCCGAGGACTTCCAGGGCTACATGGAGGGCGGGGCCGAGACCGGCGCGATGAACGCCGCCGAGATTCTCGACGATCACGCGCTGGCGTACCCCGCGCTCCTGCGCAGCCTGATCGATCTGACGACCGCCCAGCGCCCGCGCGCCAGCTACCACGCCGGCTTCGGCAAGCGCATGCACCCGGCGCAGCGCCGCCGCCGCTGAGCGGTCCTCCGTGGACGTCCTCGACCGGGTGACGTACCCTGACCGGGTGAAGGCCACGCTTCGCCTCGATCGACGCGCGACCTACGCCGAGTACCTCGCGACCGAGCGGGGCAGCCCGGTGCGCCACGAGTACCTCGACGGCGTCATCGTCGCCATGGCGGGCGGCTCCGACGAACACAACGCGCTCATGATGCAGGTCGGCGTGCTGTGCGCCACCCGACGTACCGGCGCCTGTCGGACCTATCCCGCCGATCAGCGGTTCTGGATCGCCGCCGCGGGCCGGGGCCGCTACAGCGACGGCTCGATCATCTGCGGCCCGCCCGAGCATCCACCGCACGACGGCCAGGCGACGACCAACCCCGTCGTCGTGATCGAGGTCCTGTCGCCGAGCAGCGAGGGCGACGACGAGGGCGACAAGCGGGACGACTTTCAGTCGCTCGCCACCCTGCGAGCGTATGTCGTCATCGCGCAAGACGACCGCCGCGTGACGATCTACCGCCGCGGCGAGCGCGATGAGTGGCGCCGCGATCCGGACGTCTACCGCGACGGTCAGGGCTTCGAGCTGCCGACGTTGTCGAGCCCGATCTCGGTCGCCGAGATCTACGACGGCATCGTCGACCCGGCCGGGAGCTCGCTGCTGCGTTAGCCGCTGCCGCTGGCGGCGTCGCCGCCGTCGGCGAGCTTCACGAACGTGCCGGCGGTGCGGTCCTTGGTCACGCCGGGGAACTGCAGCACCTGGTTGTGCATGCAGACGTAGACGCCGGGCGCGAGCAGTTGCACCGCGAGCAGGGCCTCGGTCAGGTTCTGCAAGGCGTCGGTCGAGCGCAGCTCGTACGGTCGCATCGCGCCAGTGAACACCACCGGGCGGCGCGGGGTGCCGAACAGCGCGACCAGGCGCTCGCCGGAGTGCTGCAGCCGGTCGGTGCCGTGGACCACGACCACGCCGTCGGTGGCGCGGGCCATGCTCTCCGCGGTCTCGGCGATGAGGCGGTGATCCTCGTCGGTCATCTCCAGGCTGTCCTTGTTCATGAGCTGGACCCGGCGGACGACGACGCCGCGCAGCTCGAGCGACGCCAGCATGACGTCGAGCACCGAGACCTGGTTGGCCAGCACGCCCGACAGCTCGTCGTAGGTCTTCTCGATCGTGCCGCCCGTCGAGATGATCGCGATGTGCTTCTTCATGATCGCGCTCAGTAGTGGGGCGGGGGCTCGCTGGCCGGCCCGATCGCCGGCGCCTCCCCGTTGCGCAGCTCCCGCAGCTCCTTCTCCACCGCCTCCAGCCGCGCGAACAGCGAGCGCACCAGACCGTCGAGGGTCGCGACCGTCCGGTCCGAGTAGGCCAGCCGCACCTCGAGATCGAGCACGGACTCGGCCAGCGACATGAGATCGGTCACCATCGCCGCACGGTACCGCGACCCGCCAGCCCTCGCCCGGCGTGGTCAGGTGAAGTGATTGATGAGGAAATACCCGCCGGCGGCGGCGCCGGCGCACAGCAGGATCACGAGGGCGATGAGGCCGCCGTTGCCGCCGGGAGGCCTGGGCAGGGGGAGATCGCCGCCGTGGGCGTGGGCGCCAGGGGTGAAGCCGCCGGTGGGGCCGCCGTGGTGGGCGCCGTACGGGGCCTGGGCCGGATGACCACCGGGGGTGCCAGCGCCCCACACCGGCGGAGGTGCGGCCACGGGACCGGGCGGGCCGGGCTGCGGAGCCATCGGGTAGGCCGCGGGCGGTGGGTAGTTGGGACCGGGGTAGGGCTGGGGATAGCCAGCGGGTGGCGGGTAGCCGGGCGGCGGCGAGGCGCTGGCGCCGGGCGGCAGCGAGGGCAGGGCCATGCCGGCCGAGGGGCCGCGGGCGCTGGTGGCCGGGGCCGGCGGAGCGCCGTCGAACATGACGGTGCGGGCCGCCGAGGCCGGTGTGCTCGACGGTGCGACGGTGTTCGGCGCGATCACTGGCGGAGGTGCGGTCAGCCCGCCGCGCTGCTGCGACGCCGCTGCCGACGCGGCCGCGAGGACCGAGGCCGGCATCGCGGTGCCGATCATCGTGGCGTGCTGCGGGGCCGGGGTGCGCGAGGGCGCCGGGTGTGGGGCCGGGGGCGGATGCGACGGCGCGGCGACGGCGGCGGGCACCGGCATCGATGGCGGCCGCATTCGGGGCGCCGGCGCACCCGCGGGCGGCAGGTGGCCGGGCGGCGACTCGCCCAGCATCATCGTCCGGGCGCCGGAGGCAGCGTCGGGGCTGGCCGCCATCGCGTGCGGGGTCGCGCGGGCGGCGATCGGCGGCGGCAGGCGCGGGTTGGTCGCCTCGTCGGCCGTGGCCGTCGCCACCGCGTGGACCTGCGGCGCAGCGGGCGGCGCGCCACCCAGCGGCGGTGCGGCAGTCAAGGCGACGTCCGCCTGCTGCGCGAACGCCCAGCTCATCCACGCCGCGATGTCGGTGGGGCTGGCCCGCATCGCCGGGGTCCGCGCCGCCAGTTCGAGCCCGGCCCGCATCTGGGCCGCGTTCTGGAACCGCTTCTGCGGGTTCTTGGCCAGCGCCATCGCCACCCAGGCGTCGAGCTCGCGCGGCACCCGCGGGTTGATCGTCGACGGCGCCGGCGGGTCCCAGGAGGTCACCCGCTGCAGGATCTCCATGTCGTCGCCGCCGGCGAACAGCGGCCGCGCGGTCAAGAGCTCCCACGCCACCACCCCGACCGCGAACAGATCGCAGCGCGCGTCGGCCACGCCCTGCAGCATCTCGGGCGCCATGTACGCGAACTTGCCCTTGAGCATGCCGCTCATGGTCGCGAGGGTCGCGGTCGAGCCCTTGGCCACGCCGAAGTCGACGATCTTGGCGATGCCGTCGTCGGTGACGATCACGTTGGCCGGCGAGATGTCGCGGTGGACCAGGCCGAGCGGGCGACCGCTCTCGTCGCGGAACGAGTGGGCGTAGTCGAGCGCGTCGCAGACCTGGAACAGCAGCGCCATCGTCATCGGCGGCGGCGGCGGGCCGACGACGTTGTGGGCGTGGCGCAGGACCTCGCGCAGGTCGCGGCCCGACACCAGCTCCATCGCGATGTAGAAGGTGGCGTCGACCTTGCCGAGGTCGAAGGTCTGCACGATGTTGGTGTGGCGCAGGAGCGCGGCCAGCCGGGCCTCGCGCACGAACGACTTCACGAACTCGGCGTCGCCGGTCAGCCACGGCAACATCCGCTTGAGCGCGACCGGCCGCGCGAAGCCCTCGATGCCGGTCTGCGTGGCGCGATGGACCGTGGCCATGCCGCCGCGCCCCAGGCACTCGTAGATGACGTAGGGCCCGAAGCTCTCGGTCGGATCGTCGCGACGCGGCTCGCGCATGGGCGACCCATATGTTTACACGACTTCGACGGAGCGCCGGGCCTTTTGCCCACTGGTCCGACCGTGCCAGCCAAGGTTGCCCCCGGCGGCGTGGGGGTGGACACTCTCCCCACCATGGTTGGTCGCGCGCTCGTGGCCTCGGTCGCCGTCCTCGCGGGCGGCGTCGCCGCGCTCGCGACCGGCTGCCAGGACGACATCACCACCCAGTTCCCCGACGGCCTCGAGCCGCTCGAGGACAACAAGGTCCCGGTCATCACCGGCGCCTCGCCCCTCGAGCAGATCGTCATTCAGAAGGGCGAGGACGGCTACAAGTGGGTCCACGGCCGCGGCATCCTGCTGGCCGCGCCTGGCGTGATCTGGGGGCTGGCCAAGGACGGCGAGAAGGTCGCAGCCGACTGCGACACCGACCGCCACACGTTCATGGTCGGGGTCGAGCCCCAGTACGAGTACGGGTTCAAGGCCCACTACGAGGTCGACAACGTGGTGACGATCGCCTGGGACGAGCTGTGGCGCTACGGCACCATCACCGGCACTCCGGCCGAGCCGATGCGGACGATGGTCCGCTACCAGAAGGTCTTCGGCTCCGACTTCATCACCACCCTCGAGGGCTCGCTCCAGCTCCTGGCCCGCCCCGATCCCGGCCAGACCGAGATCGAGATGATCGAGCACCTCGACGCCTTCGGCGGCAGCGCCGATCAGATGCAGGCCAGCATGCAGCGCCGCTTCGACATGCTGGCCGCCGCCGCCCACCACCGGGCGCCGCCGACCTGCAACTGACCCGCGCGTGCCTGGCGTCGCCGGCCCGCGGCGTGCGACGTCCGCGAACTTGCCTCGGGGTGCCGCCAGCTTAGAGTAGGCCCATGAAATCCGACCGGGGCCGCGGCGCGCGCACCATTCCCCTCCTGCCGCTGCGCGACATCATCGTGTTCCCGCACATGGTGGTCCCGCTGTTCGTCGGCCGCGAGAAGTCGATCAACGCGCTCGAGGAGGCGATGGCCGGCGACAAGGAGCTGGTGCTGGCCGCGCAGAAGAAGGCCAAGACCAACGACCCCGCCGACGAGGACATCTTCGCGGTCGGCACGATCGGCCACATCATCCAGCTGCTGCGGCTGCCCGACGGCACGGTCAAGGTGCTGGTCGAGGGCAAGGCCCGGGCCCGGGTGCTGGCGTTCGAGCAGAGCTCGCCGTACTTCGCGGTCGAGGTCGAGGAGCTGGCCGAGCCCGACGAGAGCTCGCTCGAGCTGGCCGCGCTGATCCGCTCGGTCCAGGGCGTGTTCGAGACCTACGTGAAGCTCAACAAGCGCATCCCGCCCGAGATGCTGATCTCGGTCCAGACCATCGAGGATCCGGGCCGGCTCGCCGACACC
>JAYVSF010000510.1:0-6519 GCA_043775605.1 Myxococcales bacterium | reverse complement strand
GCTTCGCCGGCAACGCCGCGGTCGCGCCCGACCTGCGGCTCACCAGCAAGAAGGGGGTCGGCCTCGATCCCAAGGTGGTCGACGCTCAGCGTGCGCTGGTCGCCGACGCCCGCCCGACCGCGGTCCTCGCGCTGCGGCCGGCGTTGCCGCGCTGGACCGAGACCAAGGCCAAGGACGTCGTGTTCGTCGTCGATCGCAGCCAGTCGATGGTCGGCGAGCGCCTGACCCGGGCCCAGGCCCTGGTCGACGCGGCGCTCGATCAGCTCGATCGCCGCGACCGCTTCACGATCCTGGCCTGTGACAGCGACTGCGACTCGTTCGGCGCGCCCCAGGCCCTGACGCCGCAGGCGGTGGCCCAGGCCCACGCCTGGTTGGCCGGCCAGCAGGCCGCCGGCGCCTCGGACGTCGTCGCCGCGCTGCGCGCCGCCGCCGAGGTCACCACCGCCGACGATCGCGAGGACTGGATCGTCTATGTCGGCGACGGCTTCGCCTCGACCGGCTTCCGTCGCGTCGCCGACATCGAGGCCGCGGTGTCGGCGACCAGCGCCGCGCGCGGCGTGCGGATCACCACCGTCGGCATCGGCAACGACGCCGACGACGCCGTGCTGGCCGCGGTCGCGCGCGCCGGCGGTGGCACCCACGTCGCCTGGCACCCGGGTCAGCGTCCGGCCCTGGCCGCGCTCGCGGTCATCGAGACCACCCGCGGCGCCGCGCTGCGTGACGCGACCCTCGAGCTGCCGGCCGGGCTCGCCGACGTCGCCCCGACTGTGCTGCCGACCCTCCGCGCCGGTGAGGAGCTCCTGATCGGCGCCCGCGTCACCGGCGAGGTCCACGGCGACGTCGTGGTCCGCGGCACCGTCGGCGGTCAGCCGTTCGAGCAGCGGTACCCGCTGACCCTCGCGGTGTCGAGCGCGGCCGGCAACGGCTTCGTGCCCCGGCTGTGGGCGTCGCTGGCGATCGATCAGCTCGAGCGTGGTGGCCGCGGCGAGGACCGGGCCCGGGTGGTCGCGCTGTCGCAGGGCTACGGCGTGATGTCGCGCCAGACCTCGCTGCTGGTGCTGGAGTCGCAGGCGATGTTCGACGCGTTCGGGGTCGATCGCGGTCAGCCGACCGCGACCTGGACCGGCGAGGACGCGATCGACGAGGCCACCGCCTCGGGCGTGCTCGCGCTGGCCGACGACGCCCGCAACGAGGCCAGCGCGGCCGCGGCGGTCGGCGCGCTCCTCGACGAGGCCGGCGGCGGCAGGGGCGGCGCCACCCGGGCGGAGCGGCTGCAGCAGCAGCTCGGCTCGTCGATGATCACCGACCTGTCGGGCATGGACGAGCCGACCACGACCACGCCGCCGGCCCGGCCCGCCAAGGCCGCGGCCGACAAGCCGACGCCCGACAACAGCGTCCAGAAGGAGCACGAAAAGAAGGCTCGCCGCGACGAGCCCGCCCGGCCCGATCCGATCGACCTGCGCCGGCGCGGCTTCGTGCCGATGCAGCGGGTCTGGTACCGAGTCGCCGCGATCGGCGACGCCACCGGTCCGTCGGCGACGATCCTCGACGCGGTCGAGCGCGCCCGCGCCGACCTGACGGCCCAGCCCGACAGCCGCGAGCGCCACCGCGCGCTGGTCTCTGCCCTGGCGTTCACCGGCGATCTCGACGGCGCCCGCGCGATCGCGCAGCGCTGGCTCGAGCGCGACCGCCTCGATCCCGAGGCGCTGGGCTACCTCGCCGACCTGCTCGGCCGCCAGGGCCAGACCGCGCTCGCCCTGCGGACCCAGGCCGGCACCGTCGACCTCGCGCCCGATCGGGTGAGCCTGCACGAGGCGATGGCGGCCGCGTACGAGCGCGCCGGCCGGCTGAGCCAGGCCTGCGCGCACCGGGTCGCGCTGGCCTCGCTGCACGGCGATGTCCGCACCGCCGGCGCCGCGCTGCGCTGCCTGCGCGGCCTCGGCCGCACCACCGACGCCGAGCTGATCGTGCGCGGCCTGACCGACGACCCCGTGCGCACCGGCGCCGAGAAGGCCGCGACCGCCGCGCCGCTGCCGATCCCGCTGGCCGGCGACCTGACCTTGACCGGCGCGTGGGACCCCGGCCACGATCTCGACGTCGCGCTGATCACGCCGCAGGGCAAGCGCATCTCGTGGCTCGGTGGCCGTGCCGATCTCGCGGTCCGCGATCACCGCGCCGACGATCGCGAGGCGCTGGCGATCCGCCGGCTGCCGCGCGGCAGCTACCTGGTCGAGGTCAGCCGCAGCGACGGCAAGCCCGGCCCGGTGCGCGGCACCGTCGCGATCACCGCGCTCGACCAGCGCCGCACCGTGCCGTTCGAGCTACAGGGAGACCGGGCCGTGGTCGGCACCGTCGTCGTCAGCGCGCGCTCGCGCCTGGTGCCGGTCGCGGGCTGGTGACGGCCTCGAGGTTGGCTCGCTGGAGCAGCAGGTTGCCCTCGGTCACGCCCCACCCCCACCAGCCCAGCGCGATAAGCTGGGCGAGCGAGGCCACGAGCGCGACCGCGAGGAACGCCGGCTTGCTGGTCTTGTGCCGCTGCTCGTGACCGTACATGCCGAGCGCCGCGCCGACCCCGCCGACCACCGCGAGCCCGAGCAGGATCCGCTCGGGGATCCGCCAGCGCCGGCGTCGGGCCCGCGACTTGTCGAGCCGGAACGCGGCCCAGGTGACCACGTCGAGCGCGCCGAGGGCGATGGCCACGGGGACGAGCACGACGACCGAGCGATAACACGGCCGCGCGGCCGCGGCGACGTGACCCATCGGCCGCGCGTCGCGTGCTATCGCTGGACCGTGACCATCGACGACCCGCAGGGCGCGGACCCGACTGCTCTCGCCACCATCTCGATCATGGTCCGGCTGCGGCGGACCGTGACCGAGGAGGTCCACGTCAGCGTCCCGATCACCGAGGACCTGATCGTCGACGAACCCGACGGCTCGTCCCACCTCGCCGGCGGCGCGGTGTTCGCGGCCGCGGTCCGGATCGGCCAGACCACGACGCTGGCGTGGCGGCCCGAGGGCGACCCGGTGGTGGAGATCCACCCGCTGCAGACCCCGCCCAACCCGGCGGCCGACTGATTCGTCCGCACGCTCTGCGAACCTCCCTGAAAGCGACGCTGGCAGCGCCTGTCGGTGGTTTCCATCCGTCGCGCCGCGGGCGGATACTGAGGGTTCATGCGCATGCAATGGATGGTGGTCAGCGTGGTCCTCGTGGCGCTGGCGGGGACTGCGGCCGCGGACCCGACGTGGTCGCGGACGTTCCCGCTGGCGGATGGCACCGAGGTGTTCTACCTGAGCGACGCGAGCGCTCGATTCACGCGGCAAGCCAGGCTCGGCAGCCAGTGCGCGTTCGCCACCCTGCCGCACGTCGACGCGGCCGAGGACCTCGCGCGCCAGCCGGTCGATCCGGTCGTCGGCACACGCGAGTTCTGCTACGGCCTGGGGGGCGGGTGGCTGACCGTCACGCTCAACGACTGGGTCGCGGTCGACGCCAGCCTGCCGCTCCGGTCGCTGGCGCAGACGCTCCGGGTCGCGCCGCCGCGTGACCCGATCGGCCAGCGGCTGCCAGCGGGCTGGGACTACGCGCCGGACGGCCAGTTCTCGCTCACCCGGCTGGCAGCCGGGCCGGTGGGCTACCCGTCGTCGCAGATCGCCTACCTCGTCGACGTCGCGAACGTGCCACCGTGCGCGCCGCGACTCCTCGATCCGTACCCGCCGCCGATCAGGCCGGGACCGGTAGGCGTGATCGCGACCGAGTGTCTGCGCGATCCCCTGCACCCGTTTCACGAGCGCCGCCGCACCCGCGGCACCCTCGTGCTCAGCGTGCCTGACGACTACGACACGCCGACCCCGTCGCCGGCGATCGCCGCCCTGCTCGCCTGGTTCGCCGCGCTGGATCCGGCGACGCCGGTGTTGCGCCCCTCCGCGGTCGAGCCGCTGCGGCCGGCGACGTTGCCGCCGCTCGTCATCCTGCTGTTGCCGTCCGCGGTCGCCGCCGCGGCCACCGCATCGAGCGCCGACGTCGCGAGCCCGCCGCCGATGCGCGTCGTCCACCAGCCGTCGGCCTTGCGCCAGTTCCTCCTCGAGGGCGATCACCGCGTGCGCTACGAGTTCCTGGCGCGCGACACCTTCGTCGGTCCGCCGATCTACCTGATCGCCCCCGATCACGCGGCCTGGTATCGAGCCCAGGCTTCGATCTTGCGTTCCGGTTCCGGCTGCCGGTCAGCGTGCCGTACGTCGGGCTCGCCGCGCTCGAACTCGCCGCACCGCTCGACTACCTGATCATGGCGCCCCTGGTCTACGTTGGCGCGTTCGATCACACGCTGACCGGCTCGCTCCGCTCCTTCGGCGGCCCGCCGGCGCTTGCCGCGAGCGTGCGGCGCCTGATCGGCCCGGTCGACCTCAAGGTCACCGGCACGATCCCGACCGCGTTCCTGATCGTGCCGTGGTACGCCGACGGCGCGCAGCTCACCCTCGAGGCCGGGCTCGCGTTCTAGAGAAACGGGTGCGCTAGATCGCCGCCGGGACCCGTGCGTACGTAGGCAGATGGACCGTATCGGCGAGTACCTCGTGCGCCGGCTTGTCGGTGAAGGTGGGATGGGCAAGGTGTACGAGGCCGAGGAGCGACTGTCGCGGCGGCGGGTCGCGCTCAAGGTGCTGCGGCCCGAGCTGAGCCGGTCGGAGCAGGGCCGGCAGATGTTCCTGAACGAGATGACGATCCTCGCTCATCTCGATCATCCCAACATCGTGCGCAGCCTGGCCTGCAACGAGGTCGACGGTGAACTGGTGATGGCGCTCGAGTTCCTCGAGGGCGAGACCCTGCGCGCGCGCCTGGCCCGCGGTCGCATGGGGTGGACCGAGGCGGTCGCGATCGCGGCCGACGTCGCCGCGGCGCTGACCGCCGCCCACGGCCAGGAGCCGGCGATCGTCCACCGCGATCTCAAGCCCGAGAACCTGATGCTGATGCCCGGCGGGCGGGTGAAGGTCATGGACTTCGGCATCGGCAAGGTGCTGCAGGCGATCCGCAAGGGCACGACCCAGTCGGTGGGCACGCTGCAGTACATGAGCCCCGAGCAGATCGACGCGGCGCCGATCGATCATCGCTCGGACCTCTACAGCCTGGGCCTGGTGCTCTACGAAGCGCTGGCCGGCCAGCCGCCGTTCGCGTCGGAGTCGCCGCGCGAGCTGTTGAACCTGCAGTGCACGGCGGCGCCGCCGCCGCTGGCCGACGAGATCCGGGCCGGGTTGCCGCGCGGCGTCGAGCGGGTGTTGCTGAGGATGTTGGCCAAGGCGCCGGGCGACCGACCGGCGTCGGCGCAGGAGGTGCTGACCGCGCTCGAGCCGTTCGCGACCGCGGGCGAGGGCGCCGCGCCGTCGCTGGCGCCGGTGAGCCCGGCCGCGCTGCCGGCGGCGCCGCTGCTGACGCCGTCGGGGTCGCGCCCCGACCTGGCGGTGGCGTCGCCGCGGCTCGACACGATCGCGCTGGTCGATCGCGCGAGCGGGCCGCGGCAGGTGTCGGGCCGGCGCGCGCTCGCGATCGTCGCCGCGCTGTGCGTGATCACCGCGGCGGTGACCTACGGGATCCGCTCGCACTGGCACGGCGCCGCGCCCGCCGGCGAGCAGGCGCCTCGGTGATCGCGGCGGCCTCGCCCGCGGAGGCCGGCCTCGTCGTCGACGCGCCGTTGGCTGCGGTCGGACGCGCCACCCGCTTCGCGTGCCAGCGCGCGGGCGACGCCTCGATCGCCGAACTGTGGCGGTTGCCGGCCGAGGCACGGGCGATCGCGACCCGCCTGCGATCGCTCGGCGACGCCGGCGTGGGCGGCTTCGTCGTCGCCGGCACGGACGCCGAGGGCGTGTGGCTGGCGCGCGGCGCGATGCGACCGACTCTCGCCGACGTGCTGGCGGAGCGCGCGGGACCGCTCGCGACCGCGCAGACCCTGGCGATCGCGCGCGCGCTGGCGACGGCCGCGGCCGCGTGCGAGCGCGCGTCGGTGTTCCCGGGACCGCTCGAGCCGTCGACGATCGCGATGGGCGGCGGCGGCGCGACCGTGGCCGCCGAGGCGCTGGTCGCGGCGCTGATCGGGGGCGCGGGCACCGACGCGGGCCGGACGACCAGCACGCGCTGGCTCGCACCGGAGCAGGCGGCCGGCGCGCCCGGCGACAACACGGCGAACCGCTACGCCCTGGGCCTGGTGCTGTACCGGATGCTGACCGGCGAGCATCCGTTCGCGGCGGCGGGCATGCGGCGTGGGCTCGATGATCAGGCGACGCGCGGTGCGCCACCGTTTCCGACGGACGTGGCGGCGCGGCTGCCGCCGGGCCTGCAGTCGCTGACGCTGCGGATGCTGGATCCCGATCCCTCGCGCAGGCCGCGCAGCGCGACGGAGATCGAGGGCCTGCTGGCGGCGTTCGCGAAGGGCGCACGTGTCTCGGATTCGGATTCGGATTCGGATTCGGATTCGGATTCGGATTCGGATTCGGATTCGGATTCGGATTCGGATTCGGATTCGGATTCGGATTCGG